>CAMXAS010000004.1 GCA_947179195.1 uncultured Bacteroidales bacterium | reverse complement strand
TCGGCTACCGTTTTTGGCCGCGCGCCTCCGACATGAACCTGACGCTGGCGGCCACCGTGGTGGGCAATTTCCCGTCCAACCGCGGCGACGAACCTTATATCAGCGTCAACCGGCAGAATGTGCCCGACCAACCCTATCTCTATTCGATGGGGCTGCGCCTCGAATGCGGCCTGCACTATGCGTTCGCCTGCCTGGCCTTGCGCTACGAACACGAATTGTTGCCGATTATGCGCGTGAGCGGTCAATCGTTCACGATGGGGCATTTCGAATGCCTGTTGCGGTTCACGATATTTTAAAGGATGATGAAACACTGGATGGATAAGATGCGGGTTTGGGGTCTTGCCCTCGGCCTGACGGTGACGGCGGTGGCTTGCGGCCGCCGCGCGGCGGAGCCGGTACCGGTTTCCCTGCACCGCTACGAACGGGCGTTGATGGCGCTGCCGCCCGACAGCATCGCGGCGGCCCTGCCGGCCTTGGCCGCCGAATACGCGCCCTACCTGTCGGGCGCCGATTTGGCCGACCCTCAAAACGTGTTGCAGTTGCAGACGTTCGTGCTCGACCCGTGGGTCAAGGAAATCTATGCCGCCGTGGAGGACACCTACGGCGACGGCAGCGGGCTGTCCGACGAATTGGGGCGGCTGTTCGCGCAGGCACAGGCCTTGTTCCCCGACTTGCAGATGCCGCAAGTATATACTTATATCTCGGGCTTGGACTATCCCAACCGCGTGGTCTATGCCGACAGCGTGCTTTCGCTGGCCTTGGACCTCTATCTGCCCGACCATGCGGCCCAGTACCGCGCGGCCGGTTTTCCGAATTATATCGCGCAGCGGCTCGGCCCGGCGGCCTTGCCCGTGGAAGTGGCGCAGGCCATCGCCGTGGAACGGCTGCCGTCGCGGGCGGCGGAGTCGGCGGACGGGCTCACGCGCATGGGCACGCTCTTGGACGAAGTGGTCTATCAGGGCAAAATCCTCTGCATCGTGGACAGGCTGTTGCCCGCGGTAGATGAAAGGCAAAAACTGTTTTACGACGAGGCGCAATGGCGGTGGTGCAAAGACAACGAAGCCGCGCTTTGGCATTACTGGATGAAGGAGCAGTTGCTCTACGAAACCGATTTGAGCCGCACCAAACACTATATCAACGACGGCCCCGGCAACCTGGCGTTTCAAGACGCGCCGCCGCGGCTGGCGCAGTATATCGGCTGGCGTATCGTGAGCCGCTACCTGCAACGGGTGCCGGCCGACGACCCGCAGCTGTGGACGCGCCCGGCGCAGGAAGTGTTGCGTATTTCGGCTTATAAACCCTGATGAATGTATATATGAAAAGACTGCTATTGGGATTGGCCTTGATGGTCGGGTGCCTCGTGTCGTCGGCGTGGGCGGCGGAGGCCGTCATGGACTCCATCGCATCGGTTGACAGCGTGATTGACGCCGCCGTCGAACGCGCGGTGGACAGTGCCGTGGATAAGGCCATGACGGAGGGCAAGGCGCATAAGTTCTTCTCCGACCTCTGGAACCAGTTCGGCTTCGGCATAGACGCCCGTATCGACCTGCAACTGAACAAAAACCGCTCCGATGAATACGAAACGCGCTTCAATATCCAAAGCCTCAAACTCGTGTTCGACGGCAAGGTGCTGCCGCAGGTGCGCTATTACGTCAAGGTGCGTCTTACCTCGTCGAGCGGTACCTACCGTGACAATGCGGGCAGTGCGTTGAACAAGGCTTGGGTGGCCCTCGACCTCAAGAATTTCAGCCTTACCGTGGGGCGGCAGGACTTGTTGTTCGCGGCCTGGGAATACGACCAAAACTACGCCGATATGTATATCGCCACGGTCGTCAACGATAAAATAGACGGTGTGGGGACGGGCGTCAGCCTCGACTATAAGTTTTACGACCAGCACGTGGCCTTGCAGGTCATCAACAGCAGCCCCGTCAATTTTACCGACACGCGCAACTCGTTCGCCTGGACGATGCGTTATGTGGGCAGTTTCTTAGACGGCATCATCCAGCCCGCCGTTTCCGTCACGCTGTTCAACAACGCGGTGCACCACGATTTGTATTTCGTCACGGGCGGCATCAAGTTCCAGCAAGGGCCGTGGAAAGCCACGTTAGACTACTATAATGGCCGCTACATCGAAACCACGACGTTCAATTATCCCAAATACGGGGTCGATACGGTGCTGAACCACTATGTGGCCGACCAGTCGGCGGCCCTGAATGTGGAATACCGCTTCCACCCGCGCTGGAACGCCATACTGAAAGGCACGTTCGACTACCGTTACGATACGGAATTAAAGGAGGATATCTTTGCCCGCTACGGCGTTTCGGCGGCCGTGGAATACCTGCCGTTCGCGCGTTTGCCGTTGCGCGCCCACCTCGCGTTCATGTACCGCTACTACGACTACAAGCCGCAGTGGGTGGACACGTTTACCGGCGGCCGCTATCATGTGGATGAATTCGGGGTGTATTTGGGGATGCGCTGGTACTTCCAAATCAAATAGTGCGGCTGCCCCGTGGCGCGCGGCATGGCGGGTCCGTAGGGGCTTGCGGCAGGGCATGAAAAAAGCCGTCCTTCTCCTATGAGAAAGACGGCTTTTCTATTAATAAAGGGTTGTCTTACAGACGGATCAAGCCGTTGGCTTCGGCGTCAAGCAGGCAGTTGTAGATGCCTTTCTTGCTGATGTTCTTGATGCCGCGCGCCGATACTTTCAACGTAATCCACGCATCCACTTCCGGTACGTAGAACTTCTTGATTTGCAAATTCGGGTAGAATTTGCGTTTGGTCTTGATATTGGAGTGCGATACGTGGTTACCGCTGATTACCCGCTTTCCCGTAATTTCACAAACTTTCGACATGGCTCAATTAGGTTTTTAGTTCTTTCACAAAAAGGAGTGCAAAGGTCGGCAATATTTTTCATAAAACCAAATTTATTCACGCCCCGCTGTTGGCAAAAATCAAAAAGTTGAAAATATTATCCGATATTTTTATAAAATTTTATGTTATTCGATAAATTTTTGTAATTTTGCAGTCGGGAACGGTGGTCAAAACGGCCTCCGGTTCCAAGTACACCTTAAAATAAAAATATCATGATAGCGACTTGGTGGGATTCCCTCGACATTCTGATGAAGGTGCTGTGGGGCATAACGTTATCGGCTTCGCTGATTTTCGTTATTCAGAGTATTATGACGTTTGTGGGGCTCGGCGGCGACGGCGGTTTCGACGGCGATTTTTCGACCGGCTTCGACGACTTATCGACCTTGGACGCCGACCCGGGCATGAACCTCTACACGTTCCGCAACCTCGTCAATTTCCTGCTCGGCTTCGGGTGGACGGCCATCCTGCTGCGCGACCGCATCGCCTCCATCGCGTGGCTTATGGTGCTTGCGGTGTTGGTCGGCCTCGCGCTCGTGGCCGTGGTGATGTATCTGTTCAAATGGCTCAACGGGATGCAACAGTCGGGCAACATCGACGTCTTTAGGGCGGCGGTCGGCTGTCAGGGGCGTGTGTATCTGACGATTCCGGCCGAACGCAAGGGCGAGGGCCAGGTGCAGATTACCATCAGCGGGTCGGTGCGCGAATACAACGCCGTGACCGATGGCGACGAAATCAAGACCGGCACGCCCATCAAGGTGGTGGAGGTGCTGAACAGCAACACGTTGGTGGTGGAGGAACTCAATTCACTCATTGTATAACCCTTTATTGTTGTAGCAAACCATGACCTTTTATCTGATGCTGATCGTTTGGGTCGTCGTTTCGCTTACCGTGTAAGCAAGTCAATAACCTAATAAAATCATAAAACCATGGCAGTTTATCTGATTCTCATCATTGTGGCCGTCGTGTTCGTCACGTTTACGGCCATCCTCAAACGTTACAAACGTTGCCCGTCCGACAAGATTCTCGTTATCTACGGTAAGACGCGGCGCAATAAGAACGGCGGGCGTTCGTCGGCACGCTGCATCCACGGCGGCGCTTCCTTCATCTGGCCGGTGTTCCAGGACTACGCTTTCCTGGATTTGACGCCCATTTCCATCGAATGCAACCTGACCAATGCGTTGAGCAAGCAGAACATCCGTGTGGATGTGCCCTGCCGCTTTACGGTGGGCGTTTCGACCGAGCCCGACAACATGACGAACGCGGCCGAACGTCTGTTGGGCCTGTCGATTGAGAACATCCAAAGCATTACGACCGATATCCTGTTCGGGCAGCTCCGTCTGGTCATCGCCACGATGGATATTGAGGAAATCAACGCCGACCGCGACAAATTCCTGGCCAACGTCAGCGCGAACGTGGAAGCCGAATTGCGTAAAATCGGCCTTAAACTCATCAATGTCAACGTCACCGACATCCGCGACGAGTCGGGCTATATCGAGGCGTTGGGTAAGGAGGCGGCCGCCAAGGCCATCAACGACGCCAAAAAGAGCGTGGCCGAGCAGAACCGTCACGGTGAAATCGGTAAGGCCGAGGCCGACCGGGACAAGGACATCCGGATTGCGGAAACCGTGCGCGATACGCGTATCAGTACGGCGGACGCCAACGCCAAGGCCATCGAAGGGGAGAACAACTCCAAAATCGCGATTGCCAATTCGGAGGCCAACCGCCGCGAGAAAGAAGCCGAAGCCGCGCGTATCGCGATAGCGGCCGAAAAGGTGCAGGCTGCCAAGGCCATGGAAGAAGCCTACAAGTCCGAACGCGACGCCGAGTTGGCGCGCGCCGAGCGGGAGAAAGCCACGCGGCAGGCCAACGTCGTGGTGCCGGCGCAAATCGACAAGGAGAAAGCCATTATCGAGGCCGAGGCCGAAGCCGAGAAAATCCGCCGTATGGCCAAGGGTGAGGCCGACGCCATCTACGCCAAGATGGACGCGCAGGCGCGCGGTATGCTGGAAGTGCTTTCCAAGCAGGCCGAGGGTTTCAACCAAATGGTACGGGCGGCCGCCGGCGACCCGCAGCAGGCCGTACTCATGCTTATCGCCGACAAACTGCCCGAACTGGTACGCACGCAGGTGGAAGCCGTCAAGGGCATCAAAATAGACAAGGTGACGGTATGGGACGGCAACGGCAAGGGCGGCGACGGCACGACCTCCACGGCCAATTTCATTTCCGGCATGATGAAGTCGGTGCCGCCGATGGAAGACCTTTTCAAGATGGCGGGGCTGAGCCTGCCTTCCTACCTCAAGGGCGCCACGGCAGACCAACCCGTGCAGACGGAAGAAACGGTTGAACGATAAGCAGCGGGTATGCCGATTATAGTGAATGTGGATGTGATGATGGCCAAGCGCAAGATGTCGTCCGGCGAACTGGCCGAACGGATAGGCGTGTCGCCCACGAATCTGTCCATCCTGAAAACGGGCAAGGCCAAGGCGGTGCGCTTCACGACGCTGGAAGCCATCTGCAAGGTGCTGGACTGTCAGCCCGGCGATGTGCTGGAATATCGGCCCGACGATCGGCCTTAGACGGCGGCCGAAGCCCGGAAACGAAAAGGGGAACTCCGTACGGGGTTCCCCTTTTTGCGAGATTATCTCTTCTTATGACGATTCTTGCGCAGACGTTTTTTACGCTTGTGGGTCGCCATTTTATGTCTCTTTCTTTTCTTTCCGCTGGGCATGACTCTTAGCTTTTTATGGTTTATAAATCCGTTTTACTCTAATTTTGAGGACTGCAAAGGTAGTCTTTTTTTTGAAAACAACCAAAAAAAACGTATCTTTGCTCCATGTGGGAGCGTGGTGCACATAGCCGCCGACGGGCGTTTTCGGGCTTGTTGAAGGGCGGTTTTTGGTTGGTGGCAGGTCTTTTTTCGTTATGTCCCGTGCTGTATGCCGCCGATTCGGGCAAACGGGAGCGGGTCATCCAGTTTTCCGGGGTGCTGGTCGATGCCAAGGATTTGTCGCCCCTTCCTTACGCCACGATTCAAATCGAAGGCACGAACCGCGGTGCCATTTCCAATATCAACGGTTTCTTCACGTTCGCGGCCATGATAGGCGACCGCATCGTCATTACGTCGGTCGGCTACAGGCCTGTCAGCCTCTACCTTTCGGACACCTTGACCGAAGACCGTTATTCGGTCGTGCAGAGCATGGTGCAGGACACGATTATGCTGACCGAGACCGTCATTTACCCGTGGCCGTCCAAGGAAAAATTCCGCGAGGCTTTCGTCAACCTCGAACTGCCGGAAACGAACGCCGACATCCTGCGCAAGAATTTCACGCTGGCCGCCATGCGCGAGTTGGCCAAGGCCGGGAAGATGGATGCCGGCATGAATTACCAAGACCTGACGCGGCAGCAGGTCGATAAACTGTATTATCAGGGGCAAATCGCGCCCAATAATTTATTCAATCCGTTTGCGTGGGCCAAGTTTATCCAAAAGTGGAAGGCGCAGCGGCAGCAGGATCAGAAAGAGCGTCGGAGCGGCGAGTTTGAGGAGTATGGGAGTGAAGTGGGAGCGTATTAGGCGCGCGTTTCGGATTTTGTGTTTCGGCCTGTTGTTTTTCGGGGCGGGCTTTGAGGCGTTGCAGGCGGGGGCCATTCTCCGCGGGCGCGTCGTGAACCAAGCCGGCCGGCCGTTGGAATTAGTCGCCGTCGGTGTCGTCAACCTGACCAAGCCCATCGGTACTTTTACCGATTCCGCGGGTTTTTTCGAACTGGAGGTGCCGTCGGGCGTGTCCTTGCTCGTGCGTTTTTCCCATATTTCCTACGAAAATGTTTCCCGTTCGATGATTCTCCTCAAGGGGGAGGTCAAGAATATCCAACAGCGGTTGGCGGTTCATGACAATGAACTCTCAGGCGTTACGGTCACGGGCAACCGCAAGGGCTATGTCACGATAGACCCGCTCGTGGTGCGGAACATGATAGGGTTTACCGGGGGCGTGGAGGAAGTGTTGCGGTCGTTGCCGGGCGTCAATTCCAACAACGAATTGAGTTCCCAGTATTCGGTGCGCGGCGGTAATTACGACGAAAACCTGATTTACGTCAACGATATCGAAATCTACCGTTCGTTCCTGATACGGAGTGCCGAACAGGAGGGGCTGAGTTTCATCAACCCGGATTTGGTGGGCAGCACGAACTTTTCGAGCGGCGGCTTCGAGGCCAAATACGGCGACAAGATGTCGTCGGTGCTGGATATCCGTTACCGCGAACCCAAGGAATTCGCCGGTTCGGTGGGGCTTAACTTCATGGGCGGCAACCTGCATCTGGAAGGGCTGTCGAAAGACAAGAAATTTACGTATCTGCTCGGCTTGCGGCATAAGGCCACGCAATACGTGCTCAAAACCTTGGACAGGAAAGGCAACTACAAGCCCTCATTCACCGATTTCCAAACGTTTATGACCTACAAGCTCGACGAACGCAACAAATTCTCGTTCCTGGGCAACGTGGCCTACAACGTCTATAAGTTCATTCCCACGACGCAGCAGACGCGCATCGGCGCTTACAGCGACCCGCTGATGTTCACGGTGGCGTTCGAGGGGCAGGAGCGCGATGTGTTCACGTCTTATTTCGGAGCGTTCGTCTGGGCGAACCGGACGTCTCAGAAACTCAAAAACAGTTTGACGTTCAGTTTCTTCAACACGATAGAACAGGAAAGTTACGATATAGAGGGCGCGTATCTGCTCAGTGCCGTGGAAGAGGGGAAGGACGACAGTTTCGGCGGGCAGGGCGAACCGATAGGCGCCGGCACGTTCCTGAACCATGGCCGCGACTATCTCAACGGCATCATCACCTCGCTCGACTACAAGGGCGATTATGTGACGAAGCCGGCCATCGTCCACTGGGGGCTGCGCTACCGCTACGAGGATATCATCGACCGCATCAACGAGTGGAACGTGCAGGATTCGGCCGGCTATGTGCTACCGAACGACTGGTTTACACAGCCCGGCCAAAACCCCGACCTGGAAGCGCCCAAGGTGCAGTCGCGCTATGTGTCGGACCACCGTATGCAGTCGCACCGGCTGACGGGCTACGCGCAAGGGCTGTTCGATTTCGGCAGCGACGAGATGTATCAGCTTACGGCCGGCGTGCGTATGTCGTATTGGTCGATGAACAATGAGTTCTGCATCAGTCCGCGTCTCAATTTCGCCTATCAGCCCGATTGGAAGACCTATACGGTGTTCCGTGCGGCCATCGGGCATTATGTGCAGGAACCGCTGTACAAGGAATTGCGCGACGTTTACGGCAATCTGCATACCGACGTCAAGGCGCAGAAATCCATTCACGCCATCCTGAGTGCGGAAATCGGCTTCTCGATTTGGGACCGTCCGTTCAAATTCATGGGGGAAGCCTATTACAAATACCTTTACGACTTGAACCCCTACGAAATGGATAACGTCCGTATCCGTTACATGGGGCGTAATTGCGCTTACGGGTATGCCACGGGCGTGGATTTGCGGCTTTCCGGCGAGTTTGTGCCGGGGGCCGAGTCGTGGGTCAGCGTGGCCTTCCTCAAAACCAGCGAAAACATCACGTTTGTGGATGAAGCCACGGGCGTGACGACGCAGACCGGCATGATTCCGCGCCCGACCGACCAGCTTTTCTCCATCAACGTGTTCTTTCAGGATTATTTCCTGCGGAACAAGAACATGAAAGTCTATGTCAACGGCGTTTTCGCCACGGGGATGCCGAGCGGAAACCTCGACCGCCTGACCGACCCGGAGCGCATGAAGTGGCGCGGCCACGAACGGCTGCCGTCCTACAAGCGCGTCGATCTCGGTATGGCGTTCCGGCTCAAAGGCCCCAACAAAATCTACGGGCCCAAGAATCCGTTGACCTATATCAAAAGCATTTGGTTGGGATTGGAACTGTTCAATATGTTCCAAATGAACAATACGATTTCCTACACGTGGATCAACACGTTCGACGGCCGTTCGTTCGCCATCCCGAACCGGCTCACGCCCATGCAGGTCAATGTCAAATTGGACGTGGAATTCTAAGCCGTCTTAT
This sequence comes from uncultured Bacteroidales bacterium, assembly GCA_947179195.1. Taxonomy (GTDB): domain Bacteria; phylum Bacteroidota; class Bacteroidia; order Bacteroidales; family P3; genus CAMXAS01. Next base: position 19,786 of record CAMXAS010000004.1, on the reverse strand, counting down.
CGTAACCGAAAATCGCCCATACGTTGAACACCACGGCAAAGCCGAGGATGCAGAAGAATTGCGGGACTAAGTCCGCGAAACCGCTGCCTTTCATGACGATGAGCCGTACCACGTCGATGAGGTAGGCGGTGGGGTTGAACCACGTGATGACCTGCGCCCAGTAAGGCATACTGCTGATGGGCGTGAAAAGCCCGCCCATGAGGAAGAAAATCAGCAGGAAGAAAAAGGCGATGAACATGGATTGCTGCTGGGTCTTGGCCGCCACCGAAATCAACAGGCCGAAGCCCGTGAACGCCACCACATAGACGGCCGCGAATGTATATAGCGTGAGCAGGCTGCCGGCCGGCACGATGCCGTACAGGAAGCGTGCGATGAGGAGGCCGATGGCGAGTGTCAGCAGCCCGATAATCCAAAACGGGATGACCTTGGCCAGCAGGTACGACTGTTTGGGGACGGGGCTCACGTTGATTTGTTCCAACGTGCCCTGTTCCTTTTCCGAAACGATGTTGAGCGCGGCCAGGATGCCGCCCACGAGCGTAAGCAACATGACGAGGATGCCGGGCACCATATAGGTCTTGTAGTCGAGCTGCGTGTTGTAGCGGTATTGCGGGATGACCTGAATGCGCGCCTGCGGGCCGGCGGCCTCCGGGTAGGCGATTTCGCCGCGGGCGACGAGGCCGGCGGTGAACGACTGGAGGATTTGGTTCAGATAAGAAGACCCGATGCTGCCCATCGTGCCGTCCACGGCATCCACGGCAATCATGAGGCCCGCCTTGGAGGCCAGGCGCAAGTCCTTTTCAAAATGCGGCGGGATTTCCAAAATCAAGTGCGCCTTGCCGTCCTCCACCAATTCCAGCGCGTCTTCGTAAGAGGTGCCGTCCGAAACGAGGTTGAAATAGCGGGAGGCGTTCAGCTTGGCCGTCAGTTCCGCCGACAGCGTGGAGTGGTCGGCGTCCACCACCGCCAGGTTGATATGGCGGATTTCGTAAGTGGCGGCATGGGGCAGGATGGCCAACTGAATGGTCGGCAGCGCGATGATCATGGCCAGGATGATGCGGTTGCGCAAAATCTGCTTGAATTCCTTTTCCAACAGAAATAGAAACGTCCTCACGATAGCCGGATTTTAAAGCGTGACACACTGATGCCGATAAAAAGTACCGTCATGCCCAACAGGATGAGCCATTGTTTCCATATGAGGCCGATGCCCAGCCCCTTGATCATGATGGCCTTGGTCATGTCGATGAACCACGTGGCCGGCACGATTTTGGAAGCCCACTGCAACGGCATCGGCATATTCTCGATGGGGAACAACAGGCCGGCCAGCAGGACGGTGGGCAGCATCAGCCCCATGAGCGAGATAATCATCGCGATTTGCTGCGTGCTTGAAACCGTCGAAATGAGCAGTCCCAAGGCCAGGGAAGCGAATATATACGTTATGCTGACGCCGAACAACAGCGCGATGCTGCCTTTGATAGGCACGCCGAACACGAACATCGAGAGCAGGATGATGGTCACGATGTTGATGAGCGCGATGACGAAATAGGGAATCGTCTTGGAGAAGATGATATACAGCGGTTTGGACGGCGACACGAGCAACACTTCCATCGTGCCGGTCTCTTTCTCGCGCACGATGGAGACCGAGGTCATGAGCGTGCAAATGAGCATGAGCACGAGCCCGATGACGCCGGGCACGAACGTATAGGCGCTTTTGAGCTGCGGGTTGTAGAGCATACGCGTCTCCACGTCCAGCACCGGTTCGAGGCCGGCGAACTGCGCCGCGATGCCTTGCAGGTAGCCGGTCAGGATGCTGGCTTCGTTGGGGTTGGAAGCGTCCACGATAAGTTGGAGCGGCGCCTCCTGGCCCGCCCCGATGCGGCGGCTCCAATCTTTCGGAATCACGATGCCGATTTTGACCTTGCCTTTCTTGAAGATGGCGTCGATGTCGCGGTCGGATTGTATATACTGAACGATGTCGAAATAGCTTCCCGATTCGATTTCCTTCAACAGCGCGCGGCTCTCGGCGGTCTGGCATTCGTCCAGCACCACCACCGACGAGTTCTGTATGTCGGTCGTGATGGCGAAGCCGAACAGCAGCACCTGCACCACCGGCATGAGCAGCAGAATCAGAATCGTCTGCCGGTCGCGGAAGATGTGCAGGAACTCCTTGTTGACGAATGCCCAAAATTGTTTCATCAGTCGGCGCTTCTTCGGGCCTTGCGGGCCAGTTGTCTAAATACCTCGTCCATGGAGCGGGCCTCCATGCGTTTTTTCAGTTCGCGGGGGCTGTCCAAAGCCTCGATGCGGCCGTCCACCATAATCGATACGCGGTCGCAGTATTCGGCTTCGTCCATATAGTGGGTCGTGACGAAAACCGTGATGCCCTGTTCCACGGCCTCGTAGATGAGTTCCCAAAACTGCCGCCGCGTAATCGGGTCCACGCCGCCCGTGGGTTCGTCCAAAAAGACGATTTGCGGTTCGTGGAAGATGGCCACGGAAAACGCCAGTTTCTGTTTCCAGCCCAGCGGCAGTTTCTCCACGAACGTGTTTTTCTCCGCCATGAAGCCCAGGCGGTTCAGCAGTTCGTCGGTCTTGGCGGCGATGCGCTTCGGCTTCATGCCGTATATACCGGCGAACAGCCGGATGTTCTCCCACACCTTGAGGTCGTTGTAAAGCGAGAACTTTTGGCTCATGTAGCCGATGTTCTTCTTGATTTGTTCCTGTTGCCGCGCGATGTCGAAGCCGGCCACCGTGCCGTGCCCTTCGGTGGGGCGGCTCAGCCCGCAGAGCATCCGCATGGCCGTGGTCTTGCCTGCGCCGTTCGCGCCCAGGAAGCCGAAGATTTCGCCTTTCCGCACCTCGAACGAGATGTGGTCCACGGCCGTAAAGTCGCCGAAACGTTTGGTCAGGTTCTCCACCTTGATGACGGCCTCAGGCATCGGCGCCTCCTTTCTGCATCAACGCCATGAAGCAGTCCTCGATGGTCGGCGCCAGCGGGTGGATTTCCAGTTGCGAGAAGTGCAGGCGTTGCAGGTAGCCGGCCAAGTCTTCGTCGCTGAAACCCGGGTTGAGGCTGATGTGGTGAAATTCGCCGAACGCATAACAGCTGCGGCAATAGCGGTAGTCGCGCAGGTCGCGCAGCAGGCGCGACATCTCGGTGGCGCGGACGGCGCGCAGCGGCACCGTAAATTCGGCCCGCAGTTGTTCCGGCGTGTTGCAACCGATAAAGCGGCCGTTTTGAATCAGCCCGATGCGGTCGCAGAGTTCGGCTTCGTCCATATAGGGCGTGGAGGCCAAAATCGTCATGCCGTCCGCGCGCAGGCGTTTGAGCATATCCCAAAACTCCTTGCGCGAAACGGGGTCCACGCCCGTGGTCGGTTCGTCCAAAAACAGGATGCGCGGCTTGTGAATCAACGCGCAACACAGCGCGAGTTTCTGTTTCATACCGCCCGACAGGTTGCCGGCCTTGCGTTTCTTGAACGGTTCGATATGCGTGTAGATGTCCTTGATAAAGTCGTAATGCGCTTCAAGCGTCGTATTGAACAGCGTGGCGAAAAACCGCAGGTTCTCTTCCACGCTCAGGTCTTGATAAAGCGAGAAGCGCCCCGGCATATAGCCCACCGACTCCCGTATTTTCTTAAGGTCTTTGCGGATGTCGTAGCCGCCCACGGTGGCCGTGCCGCCGTCGGGCAACAGCAGAGTGGTGAGGATGCGGAACAGCGTGGTCTTGCCCGCGCCGTCCGGCCCCAACAAGCCGAAGATTTCGCCTTCCTCTATGTCGAGCGACAACGGATGCAAGGCCTGCACGCGGCCGGTCTTGCCCACCGCGAAATGCTTGCTGATTTGATGGATGGCGATGCTACTCGGCATGGTCGGCAAACGCTACGTCGGCGTACATACCCGCTTTGAGCAAGCCGTCGGTATTGGGCACGCGGATTTTGACGGCATATACGAGGTTGGTCCGTTCGTCCTGCGTCTGAATCGTTTTGGGCGTAAACTCGGCCTGGTCGGCGATGGCCGTCACGCGGCCTTCGTAAGCCCGGTATTCCTCCCGGCTGTAAGCATAGACGGTGGCCTTGCCGCCAATCCGTATGCGCGACAGTTGGGCGGCGGACACATAGGCCTTGAGCGTCATCGTTTCAAGGTCGGCCACCTTCATCAGGGGGCGGCCCTGCGCCGTCAGTTCGCCGGCTTCGGCGTATTTCTGCATCACGGTGCCGGCTTTCGGGCTCCGGATTAAACTCTTGCGAATAAAGTCCTCGATTTGGGCAATCTGAATGTCCTGCGCCGAACTCTGCGCGTCTATGCCCGTGATGTTGCGTTCCATCGTCGCCACCTGCGCGTCCAGTTGCGCTTTGAGCTGTTTGATTTGGGAACGGATGTCGTCGATTTGCTGTTGGGTGGCGGCGTCTTCCTTTTGCAACCGTTCCAGCCGCTTGGCCTCCGAACGCGCGTGTTCGAGCGCGGCGCGCGTGGCGGCCGCCTGTTTGTTGATGTCGGGCTTCTGACTGTTCGTCGCCTTCTGTCCGAGCATCAGCAGGCACTTCTGCAGATAGAGCTGGGTCGTGTCGATATAGCCCACCACCGCGTCCGCGTCCACGGCATCACCCTCCTCGATGTCGAACGCCATGATTTCGCCGTTGGCCTGCGCCGAAATGATGATTTCATCGGCTTCCAAAACGCCCGTGGCGTCGTAATCGAATCCCCCCTGTTTGCAGGCGGGCAACAGCAGCAGGCATGCCGTGGCCAAAAGCGCGCCACGGTGCCGGCAAATCTTGCGAAGGTTCATGATACCGTCTTTTCTAATCATTGTTTCTAATAACCCAACTCCCGGTTGTATTGGTGGCTCGTCATCATCTTCTGAATTTCGTGCATGGCCTTGGCTTGGCGCGCCGCACTTTCCTCGCTCACGGCCTGCAACCATTCGGCCACCGGCACCACGCCGTTTTTATAGCGCGATGCCATCGTGCGCGTGCGGCGCGCGAGCAGGTCGATGATGCGGTCGTCGTAGGCGATGAGGTCGTCCCACTGCGCCAGCATTTCGGCCTGACGCGTCAGGTTGAGCCGTTGTCCCATCTCGAAACTCTCTTTCTCGCGGTCCACCTGGGCTTTCTCCACTTTAAGCCGTTTCTTGTCCACGCCCATCGTGTAGGTGCGTCCGCCTATGGGCCAACTGACGTTGATGCCGCCCATGAGCATATGGTTCCAGTCGGAGCCGCCCTGCATTTCCAGTTTGGGTATTGTCAGCAGGCCCATGCCTTGCAGGCTGACGCGCGGCAAGACTTCGCCCGCGCCGGGGTTGTAGGCGTCCAGCAGTTGCTTGCGGTGTTCGAACAGGGCCATTTCGGGGCGGTTATCCACATCGTGGCCGTTACGCACCACCACGGCGGGCACCTCCAAGACCGTGGTTTCGCCCACCGGCCGGCCGATGAAAATGGCCAGCATACGGCGGTAGGCCCGCTCCGAACTGCGCAACTGCACGCCCTGTTGTTCGATTTGCAGGAGTTTGACTTCCACGGCGTCGGCGTCGGACGTGAACGCGCTGCCCGCCTTGGCCGCCGATTGCAGCGTCTTGAGTGACTGTTCCAGCGTTTCCTGTTGCAACTGCAATTGTTCGCGCTGTGTCTGCGCCAGCAGGATGCCGAAATAAATCTCGCTCACCTTGTCTTTGAGTTCGGCGATTTTGATTTCCACCGTGCTCTTGTTGACTTCGGCTTCCGCCCGCGCTATTTTCTTACGGTTCTCCAAGCGGCCGCCGTCCCAAATCGGTTGCTCCACCTGCAGGATGCCGGCGAAACGCCAGGGATCCACCTCCATGCCCATGCCCGACAGGTCGGGGATGCCTTCGATATAGCCGCCGAAGGCCGTGATGTTGGCGTGCAGGATGTAGCCCGTATTGATGTTCTTGAGGTTGTAGTCGCGGGAACGGTCGATGAGTTGCAACTGTTCCACGAGCGGGTAGTTGTCAACGGCCCATTGCAGGCAGGAGTCCAGGCACAGGCTGCCCTGGGCCGCCAGGCGGTCCGGACACCATACGCCCAACGACAGGAAGGAGAGTATCAGCAGAAGCCGGTGTTTTTTCATAGGGCTTCGATGGCTTTCTCCAGCTGCATGGCGCGCGACCCTTTGATGAGGATGCAGTGTTGCCGCAAAGGATTGTCTTTCAGATAGGTTAAAAAGGCTTTCGTCGTATCGAAATGCTTGAACGTCTTGGGCATTTGGGTCTTGGCGAAATTCGGCCCGATGAGGAACACGTTGTCGGCGTGCTGTTCCTTCAGGATATCGACGATTTTAAGGTGTTCCAATTCAGTGAACTTGCCCAGTTCCTTCATGTCGCCGAGGATATAGGCCTTGGTATGCGGCGTGTGCATCGCAAAGAAACTCTCCAACGAGAGCTGCATACTCGAGGGGTTGGCGTTGTAGGCGTCGGCCACCAGGATGTTGTCTTTCGTCTGGATGATTTGCGAGCGCATATTCTGCGGCGTATAGTTCTCGATGCCCTGTTTGATTTCCTTGTCGTTGAGCCCGAAATAACGGCCCGCGCAGGCGGCGGCGGCCACGTTGTCGAGGTTGAACCCGCCGATGAGGTGCGTGGCGATTTCCGTGATGTTGGGCGCCGAGGAGGGGCCGGACAGTTTGGCGTGCAGGTAGATGTGTTCGGTGTTCAGGTTTTCGACCTGCGTGTAGTAATTGGGCTGGGCGCCGTAGAGGAAGCGTTCCGCCGAGGCGGACTGTTTGAGCAGCAACGGGTTGTTGGCGTTGACGAACAGTTTGCCGTTCGTGCGTTCCACAAAACGGTAGAGCGCGGTTTTGGTCTCCACGATGCGGTCGAACGTCTCGAAGCCTTCCAAGTGCGCCGCGCCGATGTTCGTGATGAGCCCGAAGGTCGGCATACAGATGCGGCACAGGTCGGCGATTTCGCCGGGATGGTTCGCGCCCATTTCGATGATGGCGATTTCGGTGTTGGCCGGAATCGACAGGATGGAGAGCGGCACGCCGATATGGTTGTTGAGGTTGCCCTCGGTCGCGAACGTCCGGAAGCGGACCGAAAGCACCGAACGCATGAGTTCCTTGGTCGTCGTCTTGCCGTTCGTGCCCGTCACGCCGATAAACGGAATGAACAGGTCGCGGCGGTAGAGGCGGGCCACTTCCTGCAGGCAGGCCAGCACGTTCTCCACGAGCAGGCATTGCGCGTGTTTGGCGTATCGGGGTTCGTCCACGATGGCGTAGGCGCACCCTTTCTCAATGGCTTCCGCCGCCAGCGTGTTGGCGTTGAAATTGTCGCCCTTCAGCGCGAAAAAAAGACTGTCGGGCACGATTTGACGCGTGTCCGTACACACTTTCCGGTGTTTGCGGAATAAACGGTAGATTTCCGCCGCAGAGCTGAAATCTTTCATTATCAGTTATTTATTAAAAATATTAGCCCTAAATTAAAACTATGCTAATATACACAAAATTAGTAAACGAAGCTGCTTCCACCCAAAAATTCCCGCAAAATGGAGGTCGGCGGTATCTCTTTTTCGGAGATATAGCAGAAGAACGACAGGAATTTGAGCAGCGATTTGGCCGTGGCGTATTCGGGGCAGGCTTCGGGGACGTCGCGCAACAGCGGTTCGGCATGGGCCTTGAGAACGCAGAGTTCGAACAGCAGGGCCGAGTTGAACATGATGTCGGCGTTTTCCTGATAGGGGAAGATGTTTTTGTTCTCGCCCCGGATGACGCTGTTCCAACGGCGGAGCGTGCTCAAGGCCGAACTGCCGCGGAAGTTGTGGTCGCGCACGATACGGCGGATAAGGCGGTTGTCGGTGCTGCGGATCGGGTTCTGCGTGTCAATCGCGATATGGGTCAGCGCCGAAACGAAAATCTTGAACAGGTATTTCGGGTCGATGCCGGCCGAGAGCTGCGGGTTCAGCCCGTGGATGCCCTCCACAATCAGAATCGTCTGCGGGCTCATGCGGATTTGCTTCTGTCCCCATTTGCGGCTGCCGCTGATAAAGTCGAACACCGGCATTTCCACGGTCTGTTCCGTTTCTATCGAAAGCAGTTCGTTGAGCTGTTGCGTGAAAAACGGGATATCCACCGCCTCGATGCACTCAAAGTCGTATTCGCCGTTCTTGTCGCGCGGCGTGTGTTCGCGGTCGAGGAAATAGTCGTCCATCGAAATCTCGGCCGTCCGGTAGCCCAATACCTGCAACTGCACGGAGAGCCGTTTGGAGAACGTCGTCTTGCCGGACGAAGACGGGCCGCTGATGAGCACGAGCCGGCAGTCGGGCCGTTTGGCGATTTCGTCGGCGATGTGCGCGATTTTCTTTTCCTGCAAGGCTTCCGAGATTTTGATAAGGCGGCCGGGGCCCTGTTCCTGCACCTCTTTGTTGAGGTAGCCGACGTAGGGCACGCCCAAAATCTCCAGCCAGTCTTTGTGTTCTTGGAAAATGCGGAACAGTTTGGTGCCGCCCTCGCTCTGTTCGCGGATGTAGTTCTTCACCACGCGCTGGCGGTCTTCGGCCAGTTTTTCGATGTGGTCGGGCCAAACGATGACCAGGCCTTGGAAATAGCGGTCGATGTCGAACGTCTTTAGATAGCCGGTCGAAGGCACGAGACCGCCGTAGAAATAATTGGGTTCGCCGTCCAGGTAGTACACGGACGAATAAGCCTGTTGCCGCGTTTCGAACAGCATGGCCTTGGCCGGATAATGCCGTTCGCGGAACAGCGTCACGGCCTCCTGGGACGGGATTTCTTCGTGTTCGAACGGCAGGTTGGCCTGAATGATGGCCTGCATCCGTTGCTTGAGCGCGGCCACAAAGCTGAGCGGCAACGCGCGGTGCCCGTTCGAGTCGGTTTCCTCCTGCGCCTTGTCGCCGAGTTTATCCAAACCGTCGATTTCACAATAAAAGCCGATGGGCAACGAATGTTCCACGCGCAGCGTCAGTTGCGGGGAGTAGTCCTTGACGGCCTTGCCCAGCACGAAAATCAACGACCGCATATACATACGGTAGCCCTCCACGGCATGGATGTCGAAGAAGCGGACGGTTTTGGGGTTATAGAGGTCGTAGTCCAATTCCCGCACGCGGTTGTTGACCGTGGCGCCCAAAATGTCGTCCTGCAGTTTGATGTGTTGGTCTTCGGCGATTTCTTTCAGCGTGACGCCGCGCGGGTATTCCTTGCTGAGCCCGGTGTTTTCGCAGCGGATGCGGATTTTCGTATTCATAGCGGTTATTTCAATAGGGGCGCCAAGTAGCGTCCGGTGTAACTCTTTTTGATTTTGGCGATGGCCTCCGGCGTGCCTTCGGCCGTGATGCAGCCGCCGTCACGCCCGCCCTCGGGCCCGATGTCGATGATATAATCGGCGCATTTAATCACGTCTAAGTTGTGTTCCACCACCAAGACGGTGTTGCCTTGCTCCACGAGCCGTTGCAAGACTTGAAGCAGGGCGCGGATGTCCTCGAAATGCAACCCCGTCGTCGGTTCGTCAAGGATATATAATGTCTTGCCCGTGCTCTTTCTCGACAGTTCGGCCGCCAGTTTGATGCGTTGCGCTTCGCCGCCCGACAGCGTCGTGGCGGGTTGCCCCAGCGATACATAGCCCAGGCCGACCTCGTTCAAGGCCTTTATTTTGGACAGGATTTGCGGGATGTTCTCGAAAAACTCCACGGCCTGCGCGATGCTCATGTTCAGCACGTCGTTGATGGACTTGCCCTTGTAGCGGATTTCCAACGTCTCGCGGTTGTAGCGTTTGCCGTGGCATTCCTCGCAGGTTACATAGACGTCCGGCAGGAAGTTCATCTCGATGGTCTCCACGCCCGCGCCGCCGCAACGCTCGCACCGCCCGCCGCGGATGTTGAACGAGAACCGGCCGGCCTTGTAGCCGCGGATTTTGGCTTCGGGCAGGCTGGCGTACAGCTTGCGGATTTCTTCGAACACGCCCACATAGGTGGCGGGGTTGGAACGCGGCGTGCGGCCGATGGGCGACTGGTCCACCTCTATCACCTTGTCGATGTGTTCCAAGCCGTGGATTTCGCCGTAGGGGAGCGGCTGCACCGAAGAACGGTAGAAATGGCGGCTCAGCACGGGGAGCAGCGTCTGGCTCACGAGCGAGGATTTGCCGCTGCCCGAAACGCCCGTCACGCACGTAAACGTCTGCAACGGCAGCCGGAAGTCCACGTGTTTGAGGTTATGGCCCGAGGCGTCGGTCAGTTCGAGGAACGTGCCGTTGCCCGGCCGCCGTTTGGCGGGGATCTCGATGCGGCGTTTGCCGTTGAGGTAGTCGGCCGTCAGCGAATCCTGTTTGAGGAATTGCGCCAACGTGCCCTGCGCCATGATTTTGCCGCCTTTGGCACCCGCGCCCGGGCCTATATCCACGATGTAGTCGGCCGCCCGCATCATCTCCTCGTCGTGCTCCACCACCAGCACCGTATTTCCCATGTCGCGCAGTTTCTGCAACGAGTGGATGAGTTTGAGGTTGTCGCGCTGGTGCAACCCGATGCTCGGCTCGTCCAATATATACAATACGTTGACCAAATGCGAGCCGATTTGCGTCGCCAGGCGGATGCGTTGGCTCTCGCCGCCGCTCAGCCCCGTCGATTCGCGGTTGAGGCTCAGGTAGCCGATGCCCACGTCCAACAGAAAGCGGATGCGGTGGTTGATTTCGCGCAGGATTTCATGGCCGATTTGTTGCTGCCAGGGTTCGAGCCGCGCTTCGATGCCGCCCGTCCATTCCGCCAGTTCCTCCAAACTCATGGCAGCGAGTTCGGCGATGTTCCGCCCGTCGATGCGGTAGTGCAGCGCCATGGGTTGCAGGCGCGTGCCGCCGCAATGCCGGCACGTCTTTTTCGCCATGAACTGTTCGGCCCAGCGTTGCAGGGTCGGGATGTTGCCGTTCTGCGCCAGTTGCGAGAGATACCAAAACATACCTTTGATTTCAGGCTCGCCCTTTTTCGGTTTGGCGGCGGATTTGGGCGCCGTTTCCGCGGCGCCGTCGGCTTCGTCCGTTTCCGCCATCTGCGCCCGCCAGGCCGGGCTGCCATATACCAACATCTCCACGGCCTCTTTCGGCCAAGTGTTGAGCGGTTGGTCTTCGGTCAGTTTGAATTGCTTTACAATCAGCCGCAGTTCGGAGTTAATCCAGTCCAAGCCCAAGTGTTCACCCTTCCAAGAGGCTTCCTCGTTGTCGCTGATAAGCCGCACGGCGCCTTGTTTGAGGCTTTTCGCCGGGTCGGGAATCAGGCGGTCGATGTCGGGCTGCCATTCGATGCCCAGCCCCTTGCAGTGCGGACACGCACCGTAGGGCGAGTTGAAAGAAAACGTGTTCGGCTCCGGGGCGGGGTAGGAGATGCCCGAGGTCGGACACATGAGGTTTTTGCTGAAATGCACCGCGCTGCGGTCTTTCGGGTCATAGACCATCAACGAGCCCTTGCCCTGTTTGAGCGCGGTCTGTACGCTTACCTTCAGGCGTTTTTCCGTCTTTTCGGAGGGCGTGATGCGGTCCACGACCAATTCGATGTCGTGTATCTTGTAGCGGTCCACGTGCATCCCGAACGTCAAATCCATCAGTTCGCCGTCCACGCGCACTTTGAGGAAACCCTGCTTGCGCACCGATTCGAACAGTTCGCGGTAATGCCCCTTGCGGCCGTTCACCAAGGGCGAAAGAATCAGGATGTCGTGCCCCGCGTAGCGTTCGGTCAGCAGTTGCAGAATCTGGTCTTCGGTGTATTTGACCATCTTTTCGCCCGTCACGTACGAATAGGCTTCGCCTATGCGTGCGTAAAGCAGACGCAGGAAGTCGTAGATTTCGGTAATCGTGCCCACCGTCGAGCGCGGGTTCTTGTTCGTCGTTTTCTGTTCGATGGCGATAACGGGGCTGAGACCGTCGATTTTATCCACGTTGGGCCGTTCCAGATGGCCGATGAATTGGCGCGCGTAGGCCGAAAACGTCTCCATGTAGCGTCTCTGCCCCTCGGCGTAAATCGTGTCGAAGGCCAACGAGGACTTGCCGCTGCCGCTCAGCCCGGTCAGCACAATCAGCGATTCGTGCGGCAGGTGCAGGTCGATGTCGCGGAGGTTGTGCTCCCGCGCGCCCCATATATCCAAGGTCTTGTTATCCATAATCAACTGATTCGGGCCCAAAAGTTCTCCCGTTTCCGGTGGTTCACTTCCAATGCCAAAGGTAAGTTTTTTTCCGTTGCCAGCGTCGGGTCGTCCGCCAAAATATCCATCGCGGCCTGTCGGGCCGCCTGCACGATGGGCGCGTCTTCCACCAGGTCGGCCACGCGCAGTTCCAACACGCCGCTCTGTTGCGTGCCCTGCAAATCGCCGGGGCCGCGCAGCTGCAGGTCGGCTTCGGCAATCTTGAAGCCATCCTGTGTGGCGACCATCGTATCGATGCGTTTCTTGGCGTCGGCGCTCAGCTTGTCCCCCGTCATAAGCAGACAGTACGACTGTTCCGCTCCGCGTCCCACGCGCCCGCGGAGCTGGTGCAGCTGCGCCAGGCCGAAACGTTCGCTGTTCTCAATCACCATGACGCTGGCGTTGGGCACATCCACGCCCACCTCTATCACGGTCGTCGATACCATGATTTGCGTTTCGCCCTTGATAAAGCGTTGCATCTCGTAAGCCTTCACGTCGGGTTTCATCTGCCCGTGCACGATGCTCACGCCGTAGTCGGGCAGCGGGAACGCGCGCGAAATGGCCTCGAAGCCGTCCATCAGGTCTTTCAAATCCAAGTTCTCGGATTCATTAATCAGCGGATAGACGACGTAAATCTGACGGCCCTTCTTGATTTCCTCGCGCATGAACGCGAACACGCGCAGCCGCGCGCTGTCGGTAAAATGGAGCGTCTGTATCGGCTTGCGGTTGGGCGGCAGTTCGTCGATAACGGACGTATCCAAATCGCCGTAGAGCGTCATGCCCAACGTGCGCGGGATTGGCGTGGCCGTCATGACCAATACGTGCGGCGGCTTGGCGTTCTTGGCCCACAGTTTGGCGCGTTGCGCCACGCCGAAACGGTGCTGTTCGTCTATAACCGCCAGCCCGAGGTTTTTGAAAACGACCTCTTCTTCCAACAGTGCGTGCGTGCCGATAAGGATTTGGATGTCGCCCTGTGCCAAGGCCATCAGTAGCGGCTTGCGTTCGGCTTTCGGCGTGGCGCCGCAGAGCAGGGCCGTCCGCACGGGCATCCCTTTCAGGTTTTTCAGAAAACTTTGGTGGTGCTGGCGTGCCAGGATTTCGGTCGGCGCCATCAGGCAGGTTTGAAAACCGTTGTCGATGGCCAGCAGCATGACCATGAGCGCGACCATCGTTTTGCCGCTGCCCACGTCGCCTTGCAGCAGGCGGTTCATCTGCAAGCCGGTTTTCGTGTCCTGCCGTATCTCGCGGATAACGCGCTTCTGCGCGCCCGTCAGTTCAAACGGCAGGTTATGGTTGAAGAAATGCAGGAAATTTTCGCCCACGTCCGAAAATACGAAGCCGGGCTGTTGCTTCTTGGCGAGTTTGTTTTGCAGAATGTTGATTTGCAGCAGGAACAACTCCTCGAATTTGCAGCGGATTTTCGCTTTTTGCCATTGTTCGGACGAAGTGGGGAAGTGCATCTCCCGCAAGGCCAGTTCGCGCGGCAACAGCCCGTATTTGGTCAAAACCGACTGCGGCAACACCTCCGGAATGGAACCCGCGCCCGATACGAACAGCTGACGCGTTATCTGCGCCAGGCTCTTGACCGTGACGCCCTTTTTCTTCATCGTTTCGGTGGTCGAATACACCGGTTCCAGGCTGGCGGCGCGTTCGGCCGGCGGGTTGAAGCCGGCATCCGGCGGCAGGATTTCGAGGTCGGGATGCGCCAGCGAAAACTGGTGCTGATAGAAATTGGGCTTGCCGAAAGCCGACACCCATTGCCCCACCTTGATTTTATCCTTGACCCATTTGATGCCGGAGAACCAAATGAGTTCGATATGGCCGGTATCGTCGTGCAGGTTCGCCACCAGGCGTTTCTGACGGCCGCCGCCCTTCTCGCTTACGCCCACGATGCGGCCGCGGACCGTGATATAGGTTTGGTCGTCCTGAATCTGCGCGATTTTGACGACGTTGTTCTTGTTGATATAGCGGAAAGGGAAGTAGTACAGCAGATCCTCGAACGTATGGATATGCGCCTCCTGCCGTAAAATCTGCGCCCGGGCGGGGCCTACGCCTTTGAGGTATTCGATGTTCGTGGATAGGAAATCGTACATATCGCAAATGTACGAAAAAAACAGGAGCTACGGACATAAAAAAAGCCGTCCGGATTCCGGACGGCTTTTCCTTTTTTACGGCCTTGGCCGCAAGGGGCTTAGTAAGACCACAGGTCTTGTTCTATTTCAAACAGCATATTCTCAATGCGTTTGGCTTCCAGCATCACGTGGATGCCCTGCGCGTATTGCGAGATGCTGCGGTCCTGCTGGTTGTCTATCTTCGTGATGTAGCTCTCGAAGTAGCGGGTCCAGGCAAACACATCGTCGTAGGACGGACGCATCGCGCTGTTGTGGCGGTTGAACGATTCCGTCTTGGCGAACAGCGGACGCAGGTAGTCGTAATACAGCCAAAACAGCGTCTGCGTACCTTTGAATTCGCCCGTGTTATCGTCAAACTGTTGGATAACGGGCGCCATACCCAAAATGCGGATATCGCGGATGGAACGCTGTTTGTCGATGAACCAGTCCTCTTTCAGACGGATCATCTTCACGTTTTCCACACGGAAAGACGAGGTATCGTAAGTCGTGTAGTACGTGCCGGGGTTATCCAGGTCTTCTTTCTCCAACTCGGTGACGGACGTGTTCTGACGGATGAATTCCTCGTACGTCAACTGTTTCGTGAAGTCGTCCGTAATCGGGTCGAACGCCACGACCGTACCTTCTTCCATCCCTTGGATAATCAGGCTCATCAGACTGATACGGTCTTGAACCGGATAGATGGGGTAGTAGAAGTACTGGTTCATCTTGAGGCGGAAGTCAATCATGCGCCATACGCGGTTCTTGATGTAAACGTCGGCTTCCCGAACATAGACATAAGGACGCGGAAGACGGTCCTTCGTGTTTTCCTTTTCAAAGAAGTTGTCGCGCGGCGGGGTGTCTTCCAACACCTGGGCTTTGGCAAAATCGTGCGCGGCCATCGTAAGAACGAATGCCGCCAACAGGCCGACCACTGAAATCCTTTTCATATCGCGTGTATATTTTTATTTACTTAATCGTTAAAATCATATCGCCCAGCGACCGGTTACCGTCCGGCATCTGTGCCACAATATCCTGGATGAATACCTTGTCGCCGCGTTTGCAACGCTTGATATTCTGAATCATATCATCCGTAAAGCGGTTGCTGCTCGAACGCATGACGTTCGTCAGTTCCTGCCCTTTGGAAATCTGCAAGCTGAAAGAACCGATCTTAATCGAGAGCTGGAATTCAAAGTCCTTCATGCTCACGAGCAGACCGCCGGCGTTGGCCAGCGTGTTCTTGTCGATGTTTCTCGCGCCTTCATCCTGGCCGTTGATACGGGCCACGGGGTCGGGCACACGTTTAACGCGGTAGGTTTGGCTGCCCATCAACTGCTCCTTGCCGTTCTCCACGGCATAGACGCTGATGACGGCCTGTACACCGGGTTGCGTCACGCGGGCCGTGTATTTGCCGGCCTTCTCCTTTTTCAGCGTCCCGTTCGTCATCGTCACGCGCGTATTGGCGTCGGCGATGCCGGCGGCGAGGGCCGAAATCGGGTTATCCACGCCCACATACAATACGTTCATGGCGTCGGCCGATACCGTGGCCGTCGGTTCGGCGACGATATACGACATCGAGAACGGATATTCCTTGATACCATAGGCGGCCGGTACGGCAATCGTACCGTTGAGTTTCTGTTCGCCCAGCGTCGTGGCGGCCCGTTTGTACTTGACGATACCGTTCTCACCCTTGTAGGTCGTACCGCCGATCGTGGCCGACAGTTCCGATTTGGAGTCGAAGGCCGCTACGAAAATCTCGGCTTCGAACTGCTGTCCGGTAAAGACGTAATTGGATTTGGCGATGACACGCGCTTCAATCTGGTCGAATTTGAAGTCGTTGTCGCTGATGCCGGCGTAGAGCTGCGACACCACGTTGTACGTGCCGTTCAACACCTCCGAATAGAACCGGTTGAGCATGGCCAAGTCCGCCACCACAATCATGTGGTAGAAGTGTTCCACTTCCCAACTTACGGCGTATTCCTTGTCAGTACGCAAGGCGCTCAAAGGCACTTTCGTCGAGTCTTCACCCAAAATCTCGTGCATATCGTTACGGAAAGCCGTCAGTTTCTCTTTCAGGACGTGCGCCTCACCGGCCGAACCGTCTTCGCTTTCCCCGATGAAATAGTGCGTCGGGTCGTCGAAGTTGTCCTGACGTTGGATGTCATGGGCGGTCAAGCCAACGGCCTCTTCCGCCGGGATGTGTTCGCAGACGGCGATCAGTTCCGTCTTGACCTTATCCAAGTAGTTGAGCAAGTCTTCGCTTTTCTCCTTGACGATTTGCGTCTTGTCCCACGCTTCCTGGGTCTTGGCCTTGTTGAGCGCATAGGCCTGGTCCATCATGTCGTAAGCGGCGGACACCTGCTGGTTGATGCTCGTAATCGTCTCCTCCATCGCACTGTTGACGACGAGGAACGACTTGAGTACGTCCGTCGAAACGTTCAGGGCCAACAACGCCGTGTAGACCAAGTACATCATCCCGATCATTTTCTGACGCGGGGTCTCATTCTGTCCACTCATAGTCGCGTGTTCCCTATTTGTTGTTCACCGTCATCGACAACGCGCCCAGCATTTTGCCGTACATATCGTTGAGCGCGGCCACTTTTTGCGATAATTCGTTGATTTCCGTTCTGTATTTTTTCGCGTCGTCCAACGATTCGTTCAGGTTCTCCATGATTTGGTTCATGTTGTCCTGCAACTTGCGCGTGTCTTCCATCTGCTTGGTCGATACCTGCATCTGGTTGGCATAGAAATCGTTGAGTTTAACCAATTGGTCGGTCATCTTTTGGAGTTCGCCGGCATATTGGTCGTTCGCGTTCACCACGTTCGTCACGTTGTTGATAGCCGTGGTCGTCTGCGTCAGTTTGGTAAGGCCTTCACGCAGGTTGTCGAAAATCTCCGGCGTGATGTTGGCCTGTTCGAACATTTCGTCGATTTTGGCCGCGAGCGGGTTGGACGCGCCGCCACCGCCTCTTTTCGCCGCGCTTTCCGCTACGGGTTCGGCGTCTTCTTTCAATTCGGGATAAACCTTCGTCCAGTCCAGTTCCTTGTGAGGCGGTTCGAACACCGAGAAGAAGAAGATGATGGCTTCGATACTCATACCAACGATCAGCATCAGGTTGGCGCCGGGGTAGTGGTTGATCTTGAACAAAGCGCCGACGATTACGATGGACGCGCCCCAACCATAGAGGTACGCCATGAATTTCTTATACCCTTTGCTTTCGACGATTTTTGCTATTCCCATGATTTACGTTAACAGGTTTTGAAGTGAAATTAATGGTTTGTATTCGGTTTGTTGGTTTAGTATACGTTCGAGCCCGAGGAGTTGCCGGCGTTCTTGCCGCGGCCCAAGTACGACTGGACGCAGCGGAAACCGACGTACGACTTGCAGGAGTCCTGGTATTCGAAAGCGCGGTACTGGATTTTGGCCAGTTCGGCGAAATCCTTGAAAGAACCGCCCTTGATGACTTTGCGTTTCAGACCGATACCGTCTTCTTCGCTCGCTTCGTAAGTGAATACGGGGTTGAAGTCGTGTACGTTGGCGATGGATTCATCGTAAGCGTCGATGCACCATTCGGATACGTTGCCCATCATGTCGTAGAGGCCGTAATCGTTGGGCGAGTAGTGACCCACGATGCAGGGGTAGAGCGAACCGTCGAGCGTGTAGTTACCGCGGCCGGGCTTGAAGTTACCCAACAGGCAGCCGTTGATGTTGCGGGCATACGGACCGCCCCACGGATACGGGTTTTCGCTCAGACCGCCACGCGCCGCGTATTCCCATTCGGCTTCGGTGGGCAGACGGAAGGCCTGGGCGTTCGGATAGCCCTTGGCGTTCAGGCCGGCGTTGTACATCTTGCTCCGCCAGGCGCAGAACGCGTTGGCCTGTTTCCAGTTGACGCCGACCACGGGGTAGTGGTCGTACATCGGGCTGCTGAAATAGTTGGCCACCATCGGTTCGTTGTACGAATACGACCAGTCGAAAATCCAGCAGAGCGTGTCGGGATAAACGTTCACGATATGCTTGCGGACGAAACGCTGGCGCGACAGCATATTGTGCGGACGGCTGGCGAAAGAACCGTAGTGGATTTCCGGATCCGGCGTCACCTCGGAGAAGTCGGCGCTTTTCTGCGCGGCCTGTTCGTAATCGTAGGTGTAGTAGATGTAATTCAATTTGCGGACATCCAATTCCTTGCGGTTCTCAAAGCGTTCCTCCGCCGGCAGGTACAAGTCGGCCAAGGCCTCGTCGTTCTCCATACCGGGTTTGAATTTGGTACGCCAGTTGATGGCCGGTTCGGCACCGTCCTCATCGCCCGATTCAATCAGGAATTCGGGGTAGGTTTCGCCCAGCATCCGCCGCATAATCGAGTCGGTCACATACTGTACGAACTGACGGTATTCGTTGTTCGTGATTTCGGTCTCATCCATATAGAAAGCCGAAATACTGACTCTTCTCATGTTGAGCAACTGGTAGGACGGGTCGTTGCTGCCCGTGCCGCGCATATAACTGCCGCCGGGAATGTACACCATACCGAAAGGCGTAGGCTGTTCAAAACTCGTCCGTCCGGGCAGACCGACCAATTCGCCGTTGGAAGCGCCGCCGCAGCCGAACATCAGGAACAGACCGATCAACAACAGCGTCATGTTCCGGACGTCTAACAAACTCTTCAGGTTTTTCATAGGTATATGAACGTATTTAAAATTACACATTAAAGGTATCGGGCGTTTTTATATTCGGTATTGACCTTGTCCACGTCCAGATTGAAACAGTATTTGACGAATACTTCGAGGCTGCCGCCCATCGCGGAGGCCTTGATCATTCTGGTGGTGGCGATGTCGTATGCCACGCCGATACGGATTTTCATTATGTTGATGCCGGCCAACACCGACACGGCGTCCATGCGGAACGAAAGTCCCGTCCAAAACAGCCGGTTGAAGGTGGCCAACGCACTCAAGCTCCAATCCACGGCCTTGAAGTCGGTTTGCAGGAATCCCGTGGCCGTGAACTGCACCTTGGGCAGGGACGGGAATCCGAAATTGTAGCCGCCGTTCACACTCATGAGCGGCCCCTGTACGCGGTAGCCCATATCCTCGTTATGCTGCGGGATGATGTTGCTGACCGATACGCCGACGAAATAGTCGCGCGAGCCCTGCAGGTAGGCGCCCACCGAAACGTCGCCGAAGAAAGCGCTTTCGTCGCCTTTGCCCGACAGCACGGGGTCGGCGGCGTTTTCCGGCTTGAAATTGCTGTATTTGGCTTTCTTGTTCAGCATCACGCCCTGTACGCCCAAGCCGATTTTGCCGAACGAGGTCTGCAAGTGATAGGCATAACCGAGTTTGAACGTGACATCGCTGAAGTAGCCGATGTTGTCCGACAGGACTTCCATGCTCAGCGCGCCTTTCAGCACCTTGACGGGCGCGTCCACCAACACGAGCACGTCCCAGGGCGATACCCGGGTCTTGCCCTCGCCGCTGCCGTCGTAGATATTGCCCCACTGCTGCCGATACAGCGCGGACGCGCACAGCCCGTTGGACAGGCCGGCGAAACCGGGGTTATATGACAG
>CAMXAS010000003.1 GCA_947179195.1 uncultured Bacteroidales bacterium | reverse complement strand
TTACAATTTTACCAACAAATCGGCGGGTCTACAAAAACCTAACAAAATAGACTTGTTGATTATCAAACAAATACAAACATAATCGTTAAAAACTTTCCCGAAACGCCCGCGACCGGCCGGCCGAAGTCACTTTATTTTATTAAATTTGTACTCTATTATAAAAATACCGTATATGACAAGTTCTACGCCGAGCCCTTTCCGCATCGCCCTCTTCGCCTCCGGAAACGGGACGAACGCCGAACGTATCGCCTTGTATTTCAAAGACAATCCGCGATTTCAAATCGGGCCGGTCTTTTACAACCGCAAACAGGCTTACGTGGCCCAGCGCGCGGCCAAGCTCGGCATAGAGGCCGTTTACCTGCCCGACAGCCGACTCAAGGAGCCTGAAACCGTGCTCGGTCTGCTTAAGACGCACGACATCACGCATATCGTGCTGGCCGGCTACCTCAGCCTGATTCCGGCCTACCTGACGGCCGCCTATCCGCGACGCATCGTCAACATCCACCCGGCCCTGCTGCCCGCTTACGGCGGCAAGGGCATGTACGGCCACCACGTGCACGAAGCCGTGGCCGCCAACCGGGAGAAAGAAAGCGGCATCACGATTCACCTCGTGGACGAACACTACGACCGCGGCGCCATCCTGTTCCAGGCGCGTTGCCCGCTCTCGCCCGACGATACGCCCGACAGCATCGCCGGGAAGGTGCACGAACTGGAATACCGCCACTTTCCCGAAGTCATCGAACAATGGGCGCTGCAGACGCTGCCCCCGTTCCAAGCCAAATAAGTACCTCACCGAATAACACATCGACCTATGACGACGTTTCTCTATGCGGTTCTGCTCTTGGCCGCCACCGGCCTCATCGCAGCCGTCGTACTCTATTTCATCGCCATGAAATTCAAGGTGGAGGAAGACCCGCGCATCGACCTCGTAGCCGAACGGCTACCGGGCGCCAACTGCGGCGCCTGCGGCAAGGCGGGCTGCCGTGACCTGGCCAAAGCCTTAGTGGAAAGCAATGGGCAAACCGACCTCCACTGCCCGGTCTGCTCGAACGAAGAATGGGCGGCCGTGGCCGACCTCATGGGCATGCACGCGGACACGTGCGAAGTCAAGATTCCGGTGGTGCGCTGTCAGGGCGGCCACCTGAACAGCATCCGCCAAACGGCCTACGAAGGTTTGGAAAGCTGCGCCTTCGCCCACAGCCTGCACGCCGGCGAAAACGGTTGCAGCTACGGTTGCCTCGGCCTGGGCGACTGCACGCGCGCCTGTGCGTTCAACTGCCTGACGATGGATCCCAAGACCGGCCTGGCCACCGTCAACGAGGACCGCTGTACGGCCTGCGGTAACTGCGTCAAGGCTTGTCCGCGCGGCATCATCGAACTGCGTTACAAACACGCGCAGGAAGGCCGCATCTACGTGGGTTGCCATACGGAAGACAAGGGCGCCTTGGCCATGAAGCACTGCCTGTCGGCCTGCATCGGCTGCGGCAAATGCGCCAAGAGTTGTCCGGTGGGCGCCATCAAAGTGGAAAACAACCTGGCCTATATCGATTTCACACGCTGTACGCATTGCGGCACCTGCGTGGAAATCTGCCCGCGGAAATCCATCGTCGCGACCCATCCCCATCCGGCGGTGCCCGCATCGTCCAACTAAACCTTTGAGAGAAAACCATGAAGACATTCCATAAAGGCGGGGTTCACCCCAACGACAACAAACTCAACGCGGACGCGCCGGCACAGGTCCTGCCGTTCGACGGGCCGTACTGCGTGCTGGTCAGCCAGCATTTGGGCGCGCCCTCCACGCCCATCGTCAAAAAGGGCGACAAGGTGAAACGCGGGCAGCCGCTGACCGAAAACACGGCTTTCCTGAGTTCGGTCGTCCACGCGCCGGTATCGGGCACGGTGCAGAACGTGGCCGAAGCCCCCGACGCGGGCAATTTCGCGCGGCCGGCCATTTACATCCAACCGGACGGCGACGAGGCCGAGGATTTCATTTCGGATGACCCGACGCTCGACCGCGACATACGGCTCTCGCCGGCGGAAATCATCGAACGGGTCAAGGCCATGGGCATCGTCGGATTGGGCGGCGCCTGCTTCCCGACCCATGTCAAGCTCTCGATACCGAAAGACTGCAAGGCCGACTATCTGCTTGTGAACGGCGTGGAATGCGAGCCTTACCTGATTGACGACTACCGGCTGATGTTAGACAAGCCTGACGAGATTCTGGTGGGCGTCTCCATCCTGATGAAAGCCCTGGCCGTGAACAAGGCCATCATCGGCATCGAAGCCAACAAGCCGAAAGCCATCGCGCTGCTGAAAGAGAAAGCCGCCGCCTACGACGGCATTTCGGTGGAGGCGCTGAAAATGAAATACCCGCAAGGCGCGGAAAAACAATTGGTCAAGGCATTGACCGGGCGCGAAGTACCGTCCGGCAAACTGCCCATCAACGCGGGCTGCGTCATTCAAAACGTGGGCACCTGCTTCGCGGTCTATGAAGCCATACAGAAGCACAAGCCGCTGACCGAACGGCTCGTGACCGTCACGGGGCCGATGGTGAAGGAACCGCGCAACTTTTGGGTCAAAATCGGCACGCCGGTCAGCGCGCTCGTCGAAGCCTGCGGCGGCCTGCCCGAAGACACGGGCAAGATTATCGCGGGCGGCCCGATGATGGGCAAGGCGTTGCCGCACCTGAACGTGCCGGTTACGAAAGGCCTCTCGGCCCTGCTATTGTTGCCGGACGAGCAGGCGCACCGCGGCACGGTGGCCCACTGCATCCGCTGCGGCAAATGCGTGGCCGCCTGCCCGATGGGGTTGGAACCCTACCTGCTGCACGCCGCCGTGCTGAACCAACGCATGGATCTGTGCGAACACCACCACATCACCGACTGTATCGAATGCGGCTGCTGCCAGTACACCTGCCCCTCGTTCCGGCCGTTGCTCGACACGCTCCGTCTGGGCAAGAACAAAGTCAATCAAATTATCAGAAACCGTAATACCACAAAATAATGTCGGACGAAAAATCCGTTTCCCGAACATTGGTCGTTTCCGGTTCGCCGCACATCCACGGCCCCGAGAGCGTTGCCAAAATCATGTGGGGCGTCGTCATCGCCCTGCTGCCCGCCCTGGCGGTCTCCATTTATTATTTCGGCCTGCCGGCCCTGCGGACGGTGCTCGTCAGCACGGCGGCCTGCGTGGCCTGCGAATGGCTTATCCAGCGCTTCCTGCTCAAGAAGCCCTGCTCGCTGCAAGACGGCTCGGCCGTCATCACGGGGCTGTTACTCGCGTTCAACCTGCCGGCCACCTTGCCCTGGTGGATGACGGTCTTGGGCGCGATGGCCGCCATCGGCTTGGCGAAAATGGCCTACGGCGGCTTGGGCAACAACCCGTTCAACCCCGCGCTGGTGGGCCGCGTCTTCCTGCTGATTTCGTTCCCCGTGGCCATGACGACCTGGCCGCAGCCCATCGACTACGCGCATCCGACCTTCGTCCTCAGCGCGACGGACGCGCTCACGGGCCCGACACCCCTCGGCCTGATTAAAGAGAACCTGCAACAAGGCATTTCGGTGGACGAAAGCCTGCGCACGCTCGGCGTCACGCCCCTGGAACTGCTGACCGGCCACCGCGCCGGTTCGCTCGGCGAGGTCTCGGTGCTGGCGATTCTGCTCGGCGGCCTGTTCCTGCTGTGGCGGCGCATCATCACCTGGCATATCCCGGTGGCCTTCCTCGGTTCGGCCTTCGTATTCGCGGCCATCCTGCACGCCGCCGACCCGCAGGCGTTCCTGCCGCCCGGCTTCAGCCTCCTGACCGGCGGCATCATGCTCGGCGCGTTCTTCATGGCCACCGACATGGTGACCTCGCCCATGACGCCCTGGGGTAAAATCGTCTTCGGCCTCGGTTGCGGTCTGCTGACCATCCTGATACGCAACTTCGGCGCCTATCCGGAAGGCGTTTCGTTCGCCATTTTGATTATGAACGCGTTTGTGCCGCTCATCAACCGCGGCTTCAAACCCAAACGTTACGGTTGCTAAGACTATGGAAAAGAAAGCTTCAACCCTCAGGAACATGGTGGTGAGCCTGCTTTGCGTGACGGTGCTGTCCGGCGGTTGCGTCGGCGGCATGTACCTGCTCACCAAATCCCAAATAGCCCAGGCGGAGAAAGAGAAACAGGAAGCGGCCATCAAGGCCGTGTTGCCGGACTTCGACCGCTTGGAAACCCGGCAGATTGCAACGCCCGACGGCAACGGCCTGCTGACGGCTTACACGGCCTACGCGCAGGACGTACCCGTGGGCACCGCCATCCAAACGTTTACCAAGAAGGGCTTTGCCGGCGAAATCCAGCTGATGGCCGGCCTGCTGCCCGACGGCACGCTCTACCGCGTGCAGGTGCTGCAACACGCCGAAACGCCGGGCTTGGGCTCTAAGATGACCGACCCGAAATTCGCCGGTCAGTTCGAGAACCGCCACCCGCACACCTTCAAGCTGCGCGTCAAGAAAGACGGCGGCGACGTGGACGCGATTACGGCGGCCACCATCAGTTCCCGCGCCTATTGCGATGCGTTGGAACGCGCGTTCAACACTTTGGCTTCGGAAGGAGGTTACCATGAATAAGACATCCGTTTGGAAAATCTTCAGCAACGGGCTGTTCACAAGCAATCCCGTTTTCGTGTTGTTGCTCGGCATGTGCCCCACGCTCGGCGTCACGTCCTCGGCCATCAACGGCCTCGGCATGGGCCTGGCCACGACCTTCGTGCTGATTCTGTCGAACATGATTATCTCGCTCGTCAAATATCAGATTCCCGACAAGGTGCGCATCCCGTGCTTCATCGTCATCATCGCCTCGTTCGTGACGATGGTGGAACTGCTGATGAAAGCCTACGTGCCGGCGCTCTACGCGCAGTTGGGCCTGTTCATCCCGCTCATCGTCGTGAACTGCCTCGTTCTGGGGCGCGCCGAAGCCTTCGCCGCCAAAAACAACGTGTTCCGCTCGTTTTTGGACGGGGCCGGCATGGGGCTGGGCTTCACGCTCGCGCTGACCTTGCTCGGCGCGGTCCGCGAACTGCTCGGCAGCGGCGCCATCTTCGGCTACAAGTTCATCGCGCCGGAGGCCGACGGCATTTTGATTTTCGTGCTCGCCCCGGGCGCGTTCTTCGCGCTGGGTCTGCTCATCGCCATCATACGGGCCGTGCAAAACCTGCGTTCAACCAACCGTTAACCCCTCAACTTTAAAAATAGCATCATGGAATACATACTGCTCATCATAGGCGCCGTTTTCGTCAACAACATCGTCCTGTCGCAAACGCTCGGCATCTGTCCGTTCCTGGGCGTCTCCAACAAACTGTCGTCCTCGGTCGGCATGGGCGCGGCCGTCGTGTTCGTCATCACGCTCGCTACGGTCGTTACCTACCTAATCAACCGCTACCTGCTGGTGCCCTTGGACTTGGGCTTCCTGCAAACCATCGCCTATATCCTCATCATCGCCGCCCTCGTGCAGATGGTGGAAATCGTACTGAAAAAAGTGAGCCCCGCGCTGTATCAGGCCTTGGGCATCTTCCTGCCGCTGATTACGACGAACTGCGCCGTCTTGGGCGTGGCCATCCTCGTGGTGCAGAAGGAATTTAACCTTTTGCAGAGCACGGCTTTCGCGTTCGCCTCGGCCCTGGGCTTCATGCTCGCGCTGTTGATTTTCGCGGGCCTGCGCGAAGACCTCGACCTGGTGGAAATCCCGGAAACGATGAAGGGCGCGCCCATCGCGATGATTACGGCCGGCATTCTGGCCATCGCGTTCATGGGCTTCGCCGGATTAGTTTAATTTGTTTTATTTGCTTATTTTTGTGCTCTTTTCTGCGACGGGAAGCTGACAACGGCGCCTGTCGCCCCACCAAAACTAACGACATGAAAAAACTCGCCGTGGTGGCTTTTGGCGGTAACGCCCTGCTCAAAAGCGGTCAGAAAGGCACGTTCGAGGAACAGGTCCGGAACGTCAGCGAAACTTGCAAGGCTTTGTTGCCTCTGCTCCAACAGGGTTACAACCTGGTCATCGGCCATGGCAACGGCCCGCAGGTGGGCAACGTCATGCTGCAACACGAAGCGGGTAAACAGGTCTTCCATTTGGAGGCCATGCCGATGGATTTCTGCGTGGCGGAAACCCAAGGTTCCATCGGTTATCTGATTGAACTCTGCCTGTTCAACGAGATGCAAAAAGCGGGTCTGAACCGTCAGGTGGTGACGCTATTGACGCAGGTGTTGGTGAGCAAGGACGACCAAGCGTTCGCGAACCCGACCAAGCCCGTCGGCCCGTACTATACGAAAGAGGAAGCCGACCGTTACAGCGCGGCCACGGGCGCCATCTTCAAGGAAGACCCGAAAGGCAACGGCTGGCGCAAGGTCGTACCCTCGCCCACGCCGATGGATATCAACCACTTGGAAATGATTGAAGCGGCCGTGGAGGCCGGGCATATCGTCGTGACCGTGGGCGGAGGCGGCATCCCCGTCATCCGCGAGGCCAACGGCGACTTCAAGGGCATTGAAGCCGTTATCGACAAGGATTTGGCGTCGGCGCTGACGGCCGTCAAAATCAAGGCCGACGAATTCTACATCCTGACCGACGTGCCGAAAGTCTATGTCAATTTCCGCAAGCCGGGCGAAAAGGCCTTGGATACGGTTACCGTGGCGGAAGCCCGCCGCTATTTAGACGAAGGCCAGTTTGCGGAAGGCTCGATGGCGCCCAAAATCCGGGCCGCGATTTTCTTTGTGGAAAACGGCGGCAAGGAGTGCATCATCACCGAAGCCGGCGAATTGGGCAAGGCGGCCGCCGGCACACGCATCGTGGCTTAAACTGAAACCGAATATCAAAACCTTAAATCTATACAAAAATGGCTTTCAACCTTAGAAACCGCAGCTTCCTGAAGTTGCTGGACTTTACGCCGAAAGAAATCGGCTATTTGCTGGATTTGGCCGCCCAACTGAAACAGGCCAAATACACGGGCACCGAAACCCCGATGCTGAAAGGCAAGAACATCGTATTGCTGTTTGAAAAAGACTCGACGCGTACGCGTTGCTCTTTCGAAGTGGCCGCTTTGGATCAAGGCGCGCACGTTACCTACCTCGGACCTTCCGGTTCGCAGATGGGCAAGAAGGAATCGATGAAAGACACGGCCCGCGTGTTGGGCCGCATCTACGACGGTATCGAATACCGCGGCTATGCCCAGTCGACGGTTGAAACGCTGGCCGAATACGCGGGGGTTCCCGTATGGAACGGTCTGACGAACGAATTTCACCCGACGCAAATCCTCGCCGACTTCCTGACGATGCGCGAACACAGCGACAAACCGTTGCATCAGATTTCGTTCGCTTACCTCGGCGATGCCCGCAACAACATGGGTAACTCGTTGATGGTCGGTGCCGCCAAGATGGGTATGGACTTCCGCGCCGTAGCGCCTAAAGCCTGCTGGCCCGAAGAATCGCTCGTAAAGGAATGCAAGAAAATCGCCAAGGAAACGGGCGCCAAAATCACGTTGACCGAAAAGGTGAACGAAGGCGTCAAGGGCGTGGACTTCCTCTACACCGACGTTTGGGTTTCGATGGGTGAACCCGAAGCCGTATGGGCCGAACGTATCAAACTGCTCAAGCCGTATCAGATCAACGCCGCCGTGGTTAAGGCGACGGGCAATCCGAACGTGAAGTTCATGCACTGCCTCCCGGCTTTCCACAACCTGGAAACGGTGGTCGGTCAGGACATCTACAAGAAGTTCAAGATGAATGGTCTGGAAGTGACCGAAGACGTATTCGAATCGCCGAGAAGCATTGTGTTCGACGAAGCCGAAAACCGTCTGCACACGATTAAGGCCGTCATGGTGGCGACGCTCGGCAAATAAGCCGGCCTCCCGCCTTATAACGAAAAAGCCGTCCCGATGGGACGGCTTTTTTTATTAAACCATCTCGCCTCAGGCATACACCCGTGCGCCGAAAATCTTGCTGCCGACGCGCACGAGCGTGCTGCCCGCTTCTATCGCCAGCGGGTAGTCTTCGCTCATCCCCATCGAAAGTTCCTTGAAATGGTCGGCCGCGGCGAAATAACGCGCCTTCAAGGCGTCGAAATACTGTTTCAGCCGCGCGAACTCGCCCCGCACCTGTTCCTGATTATCGGTAAACGTGCCCATGCCCATGACGCCGTCGATACGGACGTGTTTCAAGGCCGCATAGCGTTCGCTCTGCAACAGGGCCTCGGCTTCCTCGAAGCTCAGGCCGAATTTGGTTTCCTCGGCCGCGATATGGAATTGCAACAGACAAGGGATGACGCGTTTGTGCTTCTGCGCCTGTTTATCGACGGCTTCCAGCAGTTCCAGGCTGTCGATGCTGTGAATCAGCGATACGAAGGGCGCGATGTATTTGATTTTATTGGTCTGCAAATGACCGATGAAATGCCACTGGATGTCTTTCGGCAAGGCCATATATTTGTCGCGCAGTTCCAAGGCCTTGTTCTCGCCGAACACGCGCTGCCCGGCCTCGTAAGCCCATTCGATATACGCCATCGGCTTGGTTTTGGATACCGCCACCAAACGCACGTCGGCCGGCAAACCGGCGGCCACCCGCCGCAGATTGTCCATGATTTCTTCCTTGACCGTACTCATAAACTGATCTCCTTTAAAAACCGTACCTTCATGTGGTCGCCCTCTTGCAAAAACGGCAGGTCGGACAGACGGATGTCCCCGTCTATCTTGGCCACCGTATAATAGTAGCGCCCGTTGACCTTGACTTTCGTCAGATAATGCCCCGCCGCCGGACGGAGTTTGAATTTGCTGGAGGCTTCGAACACGTCCTGATGCCAGGCCCCGTTGATGAAATAGGCGTAGCCCAGCAAGTGGTTGGCCTCCGTCACGCGGCCGGCCTGCAACAGGCGACGTATCTGTGAGGAACTGACCGCCTGGCCGTCCACCGTATATTCGGGATAGCGTTCCACCGAAAAGCCGTATTGCGCGCCCAAGGCCACCATCTGTTCGTAGCCGCCCTGACGGTCGTGCCCGAAGTTATGGTTGAAGCCGATAATCATGCGTTTGACCCGCAGGCGTTCCACCAGGATTTCCCGCACGAAGCGTTCGGCGGGCATGGCGGCGAAAGCCTCGTCGAAATGCAGGACCAACAGGTTCCGCAGGCCGGCCGCCGCCAACAATTCCTCTTTTTCCTGTTCGGTGGTCAACAGCCTGAAATTCTTCCTGAACGCCTCCTCGCCCTGCAAAACCAAGCGCGGATGCGGGCTGAACGTTATCAAGACGCTCTCCCCGCCCTCGGCCTCGGCATGCCGGTTCAGCAAATCGATGATGGAGCGGTGCGCACGGTGCACGCCGTCGTAGGAGCCGACGGTCACGACCGCGTTGCGGACCGGCCGCCACTGTTCCAAATCCCGGCAAATCTCCATGACCTTGCGTATTGAGGGTTAGAATGAAAACGTGATACCTGCCATGACGTTGAACCGATAGGTGGGATAGTCGTACCAACGGTAATAACGGTAGGCTATCAGGTTGTTCAGATTGACGAAGGCCGACCAACGCTTGAAGAAGCGGTATTCCAAGCCCGCGCTCCAATCGAAGCCGCCCTTGAGCGTTACCTCCCGGCCGAAATGGTCGTGGGCCTTCATATTCGTATAACCGGCGATTTCGGACGTGACGATGAACTTATGCCCGATGTCGTAGCGGAACATGACCCCGCCCCTGAAAGCCGGCGTATAGAGCAAGGCTTGGTTGTAATAGTTGTATTCGGCCTCCACGTGCGCCAGGATGCGGTCGTCCCAATGCAGGTTCAATTCGCCCTTGAGTTGGAACTGAAAGACCTTTTCGGTATAGAGCGGCTTGAAATCGTTATAGCCGACCAAAGCCTCCCCCGCCACACTCTGTTGGTACGGATAATAGTAATAATCGAAACTCATCTGGTTGCCCAACCAATGCGTGGACGCCGTCAACGCGAAGTCTATTTCCCGCGTCAAATTGCTCTTGACACCGAGATAGACATACAGTTTGTCGCGCGAAAAAGCCAAATCCTCGACATCGAACGGGTGCAGGAACGGGTTGATGTCCGAAATAAACTGAATCGTATTGCGCTTCACATGGCCATCCACGCCCACATACAGGCTCAGGATATCCGGCACGGCCTGCACGTTAAAGCGCACGCGCGGGTTGAACTGGAACTTGTTGCCGTCGCGGCTGTCGCCGAATACATGGAAGCACAAGCCTGCATCCAAATCCCAAATGTCGTAATGGTAAGACACGGTCGGTTCCAAACGCAGGTGGAACGCATTATCGACCGGGTCGTCCTGATGCGTACGGTGCAGATAGTCGCCGAAGAAAACGCGCGCCCTGATATCCAAACGGTCAACGTAATCGGATTTCTGCGCCACCCGCTTGGAGAAACCGCCGTCGGCCTCGATGATGTTCTCCACGCCGTGCCAGTTGTTCCGCCCGAAGTCGTAATAGAGGCCTGCATCGTAACGCCAGTCGTTCGGGTCGGTCGCGCGGTCGGTTATCGACAGGCGGCCGTCCATATTCTGAAACCAACGCACGGGCTGGTCGCGGTAAATCTTGCGGAAATCCTCATTCATCGCCAACAAATTGACGATGGTATCGTAAAGCCCGTCGCGGATGCCATAGGCGTTGACTTTGGTCTGACGGTAATCCAATTCGAGCCGCACCCGGAATTTCTTGGCGAAAATCTCGCCCGACAAATCGCCTTCGTTGTAGGAGTGGTCGGTCTTGAACTGGCTGTAATCCTTGATATTGCCATAGGCCGAATGATGCTTGTAGGAGGCGGCCACCCCGTATTGTTGCGAACGCCCCATCGCGACATAGGCCTCGGCCAAGGGCGAAAGATGGTTGCCGAACCCGATTTTGAGATGCTGGTTGAACAAGCGTTCCACGGGTTCGCCCGCCACCTTGGCCGGCTTGATGTTCTCCACCGGATAGGTCGTCTGCACGGGCCGGGAAATGATTTCGTAAACGGCCGTATCGATACGGTGCGTCGTATCGGCCGGCACCTCCGGCTGCAAAAGCGGTTTGCGCACGACGTCCAACATGGGTTGGTAGGGCGCCACGACCACCACCCGTTCCTGATACGGTTGGTCGTCCGCCGTCTGCGCCTGGGCCGCCGGAACCGCCAGCATGCCGGCCAACCCAAGGGGTATGATGAATGATATCTTGCTCATGGCTTTACATTTCAGGGATTACAATTTCCTCTTCCTCCGCATAACGGTAGCGTTCGGCACGTTCCCGTTCCTCCAGTTCACGTTCGGCCTGCTCCACGGCCTCGATGGCCGCGTATTTCTGCCGCGCGACGGTCACCAAATCGTCGCCCTCGTAGTGGTCGATGATGCTCTGCAACGTCTGCTTGGCTTGCAATACATTGCCCTTGTGCTCGTAAATATCGGCCCAAAGCATATAGACCTTGGCCAGATAGTATTCCTCGGCCGGCGCGTCCGCGATATAGTCGAAAATCAACTGTTCGGCCATATTGTAGTCACCTTCCTTCACGCGCCGCTCTATCATATAGTAGCGCGCCTCGGCCTGAATGTTCGGGTCGGCCGCGTTCAGCAAATCGTTATACATCCGGTTGGCCAGGGCGGCATCGCCTTTCTTGACCGCGACACGGGCCGCATACAGCATGGCTTCCTGACGGTCGGCCGCCGCCATGCCTTCCCGCCGCAGATAGGAAATCGCGGCTTCCTCCGTATTTTTGTCCTGTCCGAGACGGTAGAAACAACGCAACCGCCCCATCAGGGCTTCGTTTTCCAAAGACGGGTTCTGCAAGGCCACCATCTGTTTGTAGAACCGCAAAGCCGTCGCATAGTCGCCACGGGCGTAGCTGAGGGCGGCCGCACGCTGCACGGCCTTTTCGGTAAACTCGCAGGCCGGCAACTGCGCCACTTTCGCGTAAGCCGTTTCCGCCACACTGTCCTGCCCTTGCCGATACGCGCATTCGCCGAGATAGAACCATGCCGGCGTAATGAAATAGCCCTGCGGGAAATCCTGCAAATATTGCTCGAAGCCCTTGACCGCCGCCTCGCAATCGCCTTCCATATAGCGGTTCTCCAAGGCCAAATACGTAATGGAGTCTTTTTCGCCCTCCTCTATCTTGACCGCATAGGGCAGTTGCTTGACATAGGTGAAGAACTCGTCCACGCGGTTCATCATCATATAGATATTGCGGATGTTGACCAAGGCCTGCCGCGCCTCGGTGGAGGCCGGATACTCGGCGTTGAGCCGCTTGAAATTCTCCAACGCGCGCGCCGACTCGCCCATATTGAAATAAATCATGCCGATTTTCAAAAGCGCCACACGCGCCAAGGCTTGACGCGGATAGCCCTCGTAGAGCTGCCGGTAATACATCAGCGCCTTGTCGTTCTGTTCCAGCACCAAATAG
Source organism: uncultured Bacteroidales bacterium (assembly GCA_947179195.1). Taxonomy (GTDB): domain Bacteria; phylum Bacteroidota; class Bacteroidia; order Bacteroidales; family P3; genus CAMXAS01. The sequence continues at coordinate 21,461 of CAMXAS010000003.1, read as the reverse complement.
GTGGCCGCCAACTCGTTGATGGCCATCGACATATAGGCGGTGCGCGGATAATTCTCAATGAGGCCCAGCAAGCCGTCCACCTTTTCTTGGTAACGTCCCTGCGCGCCTTCGCAGAGCGCCCGTTGGTAAAGGGCGTAATCCAAGGGCTCGCGCCCTTTGTCGATGACTTTCGTGTAATAGGCTTCGGCCTTGTCGAAATGCCGCAGCATGAACTCGCAGTCGCCCGCCCGCAGGTAGGCGTCGGTCAGATAGGCCGTGTCGGCGGCGCGGCAGACGGCGAAAAAGCGCTCCCACTGCGACAGCGCCTGTTCGTAACGCACGCGGTCCATATAGAGATAGCCGAGATTGTAATACACCATGGCGTATTCGGGCGTCGAAACGGCTTCCGGCCGCGCCGCGAACGCCTCGTAGCGCGTCAGGGCCGTATCCGCCTCGTCCAGTTGCCACGCGCTCTCGCCCGCCCAAAACATCGCGCGGGCCGCCAGCGCTTCGTCGGGCAACACCTGCGCCGCCGTCACGAAAGACGTATCGGCCAACGGGTATTTGCGGCTACGGAACGCTTCCATGCCGCGGTTGAACAGCAGGTTCTGCTTGGCCTGCTTCAACTCGTAAGACAACGGCTGCAACTTCTCGATGGCGGCCAGGGCCTCCGCGTAATGGCGGTTGCGGCTGTACGCGCTCAGCATATATTCGTAAATCTTGCGGCTGTAGGCCGACTGCGGATAGGCTTCGAGGAAGTCGGTAAAGACCGTGACCGACTCCTTGTAGGGAGCCAAGCCCAATTCGTAACTCAGTTGCGCATAGTGATACATCGCGTCTTCCTGCACGACCGGATTGAATTTCAAACGGGAAGCGTCGCGGAACGCATCCATCGCAAACTTCTTCTGCCCGCGCTGTACGTAGCAATAAGCCAAATGGTAATACGCGCTCTGCGCCAGTTCGCTGTCCTTATCCACGCTCAACACGCGCAGGAAATAATGCGAAGCCGTATCATAGACCTGACGTTTATAATAAATGTAGCCCAGGATATAGTCGCCATCCTTGTCCGGACGCTGGGCCGAGCGGTCGAAATAGAACTGCATATAGGGCAACGCCCGGTCGTAGTCGCCGAGCTGGTAATACGATTCGCCGACCAAACGCGCCACCTCGGGCTGACGCTTGGACGAGGCCGAGGCCATGAGCGTCTCCGCCATATCGACGACATCCTTGTAACGGCCCTGCATATAGTAAATCTGCTGCACGTAAAACGGCACCAGCGTCTTGAACGTCGGGTCGTCCTGAATCTTCGCGAATTCGTTGAGGGCGTTCTGATACTTGCCCTCCATATAGAGGATATAGGCGTAGTAATAGCCGGCCACGATGCGGTATTTGCCGGTGGATTCAATCAGCGGGGCGAAGTTGAGTTTGGCCTCGTCGTACCGCTTGCCGCTGAAAGCGGCGTAACCGACATGGAAGCGGAAGGCCTCCAGTTCTTCGGGCGTCAGGTCATCGACCGAAACGTGCGAATAGGCCTCGTAGGCTTCCGCATACTGCTTGTAGTGATACAGATAGTCGCCCATCTCGCGCCAGGCCTGCTGTATGTGGTTGCTCATCGGATAGGTTTCGATGAAACGCTGCAAATCGACCTGCGCGTTGCGGTGATAGAGCCGCGCCCCGGACACGGCCGCATAAAAGTCCGACTCGCTCCGGTAGAAATCGTCTTCGGGGGCCGTGCGGCCCGCCATTTTCTGCGACACCCGCATGAATTGCTTGCGGGCCGACGCATACTTGGCCTTGGCGTACAATTCAAACGCATCGCGGAACATCGCCTCCGGCTGGTCATAAAACGCCGTGTTCTGCGCCCGCAAGCCGCTGCCCGCGCCCAGACAGAGCAGCCCGATGAAAAAGCCTACGGCCAGGCTGTTTTTTAAAAACTTCCTCATGATTTCTTTTTCTTTGCTACGCCCCATTTCATACGGTAATCCACCCGCACGTCCCCATGCGCGATGCGGTCGAGCCGTTTCTTCAACATCGCCCGACGCAACGTACTCAGATGGTCAACGAAAACCCGCCCCTCGATATGGTCGTATTCGTGCTGGAACACGCGCGCCACATAACCGTCGTAGGTTTCCTCGTGCCATTGAAATCGCTCGTCCTGATAACGCACGTGTATCACCGGCTTGCGATAGACTTCCTCGTAAAGGCCGGGGAAACTCAGACAGCCTTCGTCAAAGCCCCAGGGCTCGCCCTCTTCCGACAACAGCTGCGGGTTGACGAACGCCTTGCGGAACGGCTCGGCGGGTGTCTTGACGCCGGCCGAAGGGCCGCTTTCCAACTCGATGGGCGGGATGTCCACGACGAACAGCCGCAGGGAAAGGTCTATCTGCGGCGCGGCCAAACCGACGCCACCGGCTTCCGCCATCGTCTCGAACATATCGGCCACGAGGCGGGGCAAATCCGGATAATCGGCCGGCACTTCCGCCGCCTGCTTGCGCAATACGGGTTGACCGTAAGGAACAATCGGATATATCATAATCTAAACTCGTTTTTGCATATAGGTCTGTAATATCAGCGTGGCGCTGAGCGCATCGACCAAGCCTTTGTCCTGCCGTTTCTTCTTTTTGAGGCCGGCGTCCAGCATCGTCTGAAACGCCATTTTGGACGTAAACCGCTCATCGACGCGTTCCACCGGAATCTGCGGATACTGTTTCCTGAAACGTTTGACGAAAGGCTCGATATAGCGCGTGCTCTCGGAGGGCGTCGCGTCCATCTGCAACGGCAAGCCCACCACCACGGTTTCGACCTCCTCGCGCCGCAGGTAGTCGGCGAGATAGGCGTCCAAATTGGCCGTCGGCACCGTTTCCAGCGCATGGGCGATGAGTTTGAGCGGATCCGTCACGGCGAGCCCGCAACGTTTCTGACCGTAATCGATGGCTAATATCCGACCCATTTCAACGCACGTTTGCTAAATTTTACAAAAATAAGAAATCCCCCTGCCAAATTTCACAATCAAAGACGGCGGTTTTCAACAGATTTTTGTTAAATAATCAAGTGTTTGAGACGCTTGTTTTTATTAACATTTTTTAACATTTCCGACGCGGTCGCGACCGGGCTTTTCTTTATATTTGCATTCCGTAAAACAGTCGGTTCACCCCGACTAAAATCCTACATTTATGGCAGAGCCTATAGACATCAAAGAACTCAACGAGAAAATCGAAAAAGGAAGCGCCTTTTTGGATTTGCTCACATTGGAAATGAACAAGAACATCGTGGGGCAGAAAGCCATGGTGGAACGCCTGCTGATCGGCCTGCTGGCCAACGGCCATATCCTGCTCGAAGGCGTGCCGGGCTTGGCCAAGACGTTGGCCATCAAAACGCTGGCGCAGGCCATCGACGCCAACTTCAGCCGCATCCAGTTCACGCCCGACCTGTTGCCGGCCGACGTCATCGGCACGCAGATTTACAGCCAGAAGGACGAGCGTTTCGTAAGCCGGAAGGGCCCCGTTTTCGCCAACTTCGTGTTGGCCGATGAAATCAACCGTGCGCCGGCCAAGGTGCAGAGCGCGCTGCTGGAAGCCATGCAGGAACGCCAGGTAACCATCGGTGAGGAGACGTTCCCGCTGGACGACCCGTTCCTCGTATTGGCCACGCAGAACCCCATCGAACAGGAAGGCACGTATCCGCTACCCGAAGCGCAGGTGGACCGTTTCATGCTCAAGGTCGTCATCGGCTACCCGAGCAAGGAGGAAGAGAAACTAATCATCCGGCAGAACATCGGCCAGGAGAAGCCGCAAATCAACCCGGTGGTTTCGGTCGAGACCATCCGGAAGGCCCGCGCGCTCGTGAAAGAGGTGTACGCCGACGAGAAAATCGAGAACTATATCACGGATATCGTGTTCGCCACGCGTTATCCCGACCGCTATCATCTGGAAAAATTCGCACCGCTGATCGCTTACGGGGCCTCACCGCGTGCCAGCATCAACCTGGCCTTGGCCGGTAAAGCCTATGCGTTCCTCAAACACCGCGGCTACGTCATTCCGGAAGATATCCGCGCCGTCTGCTTCGACGTCATGCGCCACCGCATCGGCCTGACCTATGAAGCCGAAGCCGAAAACATCCACTCGGAGGATATCCTGAACGAAATCCTCAATACGGTAGAAGTGCCCTAAGCCTTATGGAAACGTCCGATTTATTGAAGAAAGTCCGGAAAATCGAAATCAAGACCAAGGATCTTTCGAATCAGATTTTCTCCGGACAATACCACAGCACGTTCAAGGGGCGCGGCATGGCGTTCAGCGAGGTGCGCGAATACGGCTTCGGCGACGACGTCCGTTTCATCGACTGGAATGTGACGGCGCGTTTCCACAAACCGTATGTCAAGGTGTTCGAAGAGGAACGGGAGTTGACCGTGATGCTGCTCATCGACGTGAGCGCCTCGAACGAATTCGGCACGCGCGAACAGAGCAAACGCCTCGCCATGACGGAAATCGCGGCCATCCTCGCGTTTTCGGCCATTTCCAACAACGACAAGGTGGGCTTGCTGTTTTTCAGCTCGGAGGTGGAGAAATACATCCCGCCGCAAAAGGGCCGGCAGCACATCCTGCGCATCATACGGGAGTTGTTGGAATTCAAGCCGCAGCACAAGGGCACGAACATCGGCGAGGCCTTGCGCTACTTCCGCAACGTCCACAAACGCAAATGCACGGTGTTCCTGCTGTCCGACTTCATGGACAAACACCCCTATGAAGACGCGCTCAAAATCGTTTCCAAGGGGCACGACCTGTCGGCCATCCGGTTGTACGACCCCTTGGAAACCGAACTGCCCGACGTGGGCCTGCTCCGCGTAACGGACAACGAAAGCGGCCAATCCGTGATGATTGACACGCATTCCGCTGCCAACCGGCAAGCCTATGCGGCCTACCGTCAGGCGCAGACCAAGCGGACACACGGTCTGCTCGTCAAATACGGCATCCGCCATGCGGATATCGCCACGGGCGAGGACTATGTCAAACCGCTGATTACGATGTTTAACCGAATTTAAAAGTCCATTGATACCATGACGGCCGTTTCGTTTTTCAAACGGGGAATATACCGGGCGGGGCTGTGGCTGACAGCCGCCGTCGCCTGCATCGGTTTGGGACGGGCCAACGCCGCCCCCGCCTTGCGCGTGTTCTGCGACAGCGCGGCCTGGATAGGCGACAGCCTCTCGCTCAAACTGCAATACGAAGGCACCGACCCGCGCCATGTGCTGTTTCCGGTTTTAGACCCGCAAGCCTACCCCGGCCTGGAGTTTTTCTCCGCCACGCCCACTTACGACACCGCTTACGACAAGACGACGGGCCTGTTCCGCCTGCGCGCCAGCTATCCGTTCGCCATTTACACGGCCGGCACCTACGCCATTCCGCCGGTTTCCTTCCGCGTGTTCGAAGACGGGCAGATTCTGATTTACGACACCGACACGCTTTGGGTCAACATTTACGAACCCGACGTGGACTTCGAACAGGATATCCGCGACATCAAACCGATTCAGCAGGTTTCGGTCTGGGAACGCCTGGCCGACTATATCCGCCGCCATTACGTTTGGATAAGCGCTATCCTGCTTGCGTTGGCGGCCGCCGTCTTCGGTTGGTATTACCGGCGGCGCAGACGCCGCAACCTGCCGGTCTTCTCGGCGCCCAAGCCCGCCATCCCACCCGTGGATCTCGCGTTGGCCAACCTCAAGACCCTCAAGAACAAAGAACTTTGGCAACATAACCGCGTCAAGGAATACTATACGGAACTGACCGACATCCTGCGCGTGTTCCTGGCCGACGAATACCATATCGCCGCCGTCGAAATGACGTCGGACGAATGTATCGAGAACCTGCGGCGTCAATACCCCGACCGCAAGGACGACATCCACCGCCTGGAGACCGTCTTCCGCACCGCCGACCTGGTCAAGTTCGCCAAGAGCGAGCCGCAGCCGTCGGAACACGAGGATTGCTTCCGCCTGATATGGCAATTTGTGGCACAGCATAAAACAAGCACCCATGAACCTGAATGATTTGACTTTCGCCAACCCGCACTACCTTTGGCTGCTGTGTATCATTCCGTTCCTCATCTATTGGTACATCGCGCAAGAGAAAAAGACGTACCCGCGTCTGCACTTCTCCGACACCGGTTTTGCGGGCCGGCTTAAAAAGACGGGGCGGCAACGCTGCTATCCGCTCCTTTACGTATTGCGCACGCTCTGCCTCATCCTGCTGATTGTCGCGTTGGCGCGGCCGCAAAGCCACCTGAAGAACAACAGCCGCCACATCGAGGGCATCGACATCATGCTGGCCATGGATATCTCCGGCAGTATGCTGGCCGAGGACTTCTCGCCCAACCGCTTGGAAGCGGCCAAGAAAGTGGCCTCCGACTTTATCGCGGGGCGGCCCGACGACCGCATGGGGCTTGTGGCGTTCAGCGGCGAAGCCTTTACGCAATGCCCGCTGACCATCGACCACCATATCTTGCAACACCGCCTCAAGGCCTTGAAAAGCGGCGTGATTGAAGACGGCACGGCCATCGGCGACGGGCTGGCGGTGGCCATCAACCGCATCCGCAACAGCACGGCCAAAAGCAAGACCATCATCCTGCTGACCGACGGGGTGAACAACCGCGGCGCCATCGACCCGCTCACGGCCGCCGACATGGCCAAACTGTACGGCATACGCGTCTATACCATCGGCGTCGGCACGCAGGGGTTCGCCCCCTATCCGTTCCAGACCCCGTTCGGCATCCAATACCAAAACGTGGAGGTGCAAATCGACGAAGCCCTGTTGCAGGCCATGGCGCAGAATACGGGCGGCAACTATTTCCGCGCCACGAACCAAAACAAATTGCGTAACATTTTCAAAGAAATCGACCAACTGGAAAAGAGCAAGATAGAGGTTATGACCTACGAGTCGCACACCGACGAATACGCGCCCTTGCTGTGGCTCGCGTTAGGCTTGTTGCTTCTGGAACTCTTAGGCCGGCTGTTCGTCTTCAAAACCCTACCCTAATGTTCAGATTCGAAAACCCGCAATGGCTATACGGCCTTTTGGTCTTTCTGCCGCTCTTGGCGGCGGTCGTGTTCGTCATACGGCGGAAATACAAACGTTTTGCCCGTTTGGGTGACCCGCAGTTGGTCATCGCGCTGTCGCCGGATTATTCGGTCGGCAAACAATACGTCAAATACCTGCTCCTGCTCCTGGCCGGCATCTGTCTCGTGCTCGCGCTGGCCAACCCGCAGATGGGCACGACGGTCAAAAAGGCGGAGCGCAAAGGCGTGGACTTGATGGTGGCCCTGGATATATCCAACAGCATGAACTGCGAGGATATACAACCCTCGCGGCTCATGCGCGCCAAACAGGCGCTCATCCGTCTGCTCGACCGCCTGGGCAACGACCGCATCGGTCTGGTCGTCTTTGCCGGCGACGCCTTCCTGCAACTGCCGCTGACGAGCGACTACGGCGCGGCCAAACTGTTTATCAGCGAAATCAGCACCGACGACATCAGCACCCAAGGCACCTCCATCGGGGCGGCCATCGACCTCTGTATGCAGAGTTTCGAGCAAGAGGAACGCGACAACGCCCACAACAAGGCCATCATCGTCATCAGCGACGGCGAGGACCATGAGGCCGCGGCGCTGAGCGCGGCGCAACGGGCGGCCAAAGCCGGCGTCGCCGTCCACACCATCGGCATGGGCTTGCCGCAGGGCGGGCCGATTCCCATCTACGCCAACGGCCGGATCGTGGATTATAAGAAAGACCGCAGCGGACAAACGGTCATGACCAAGTTGAACGAAGAGATGCTGCGTCAGATTGCGGCCGAAGGCAAGGGCAGTTACGTGGGCGCCAACAATACGTCGGCCGGCATCGGCAAAGTGTTTGACGAAATCAACCGCTTGGACAAGACCCTGCTGGAACAGCGCGACATATCCGACTACGAGAGCCGCTATCAATGGCCGCTGTGGGTGGCCGTCGCCTGCCTGCTGCTCGACGTCCTCATCTTTACGAAACAACACCGCCGTTTGAACCGCAAACACATTTTCGGCATGAAAAACGCGAAAAAAGCGCCGGCGCCCCTGCTCGTGACGGTGCTGTGCCTGGCCGCCGCATCCGCCTCCGGCCTGCAGGCCCAAACCTTGGTGCCGCTGACGCATCAGGGCAACCGCCTCTACGAGTTGGAAGACCATCCGGCCGCCGAAGAAATGTACCGCAAGGGGCTGACGCTCGACTCCACGAACAGCCGCCTGCTGTACAACCTCGGCAACGCCCAATACAAACAAGGGCTTTACCCGCAGGCCGCGGAACAATACAACAAGGTGTTGCAGAGCCCGTACCTGAATAAGAAAGAACGCGCCCAGGCCGCCCATAACCTCGGCAACGCCTATATGCAGACGCAGGCTTACGCCGAAGCCGTGGACGCCTACAAACAGGCCCTGCGCCAACGCCCCGACGACGCCGATACGAAATACAACCTGGCCTACGCGCAGAAACTGCTTCAACAACAGCAACAGCAGCAACAAAGCAATCAGAACCAAGACAAGCAAGATAAACAGGAGCAGCAAAACCAGCAGAATCAACAGAACGGGCAACAGAATCAAGACAAGGACAACCAAGACCAACAGAACCAGCAACAAGGACAGCAGAACCAGCAGGACGGCCAAGACGAGCAGGACGGTCAGCAACCCCGCCCAGACCAGCAACAGGGACGCGAATCGCAGGAGGACCGCCGCAAGAAGAATGATGCCGAAAAGATTTTGCAGGCTTTGGAAAACCAAGAGAAAAAGACGTTGGATAAGGTCAAGAAAAAGGAAATGCCCGTCCGGAAGAAATATACCGAAAAAGATTGGTAAGCATGAGACGTTTCGTTTGTAATTTACTCTGTTTGTTGTGCCTCCTGCCGGCGACCCTCGCGGCACAAGAGGGCGTCACGTTCCAAGTGCAGGCGCCGCGGGAAGTCTATGCCGGCGAAGCGTTCGACATCTCGTTCATCGTCAATGCGCAAGGGTCGCGCAATTTCAAAGCACCGGCCTTCAAGGGCTTCGACGTACTGTTCGGCCCCGCCCAGTCGCAATCGACCAACGTCAGCTATATCAACGGGCATATGCAACAGAGTTTCACGCTCTCGTATGCCTATCGGCTCCGCGCCCCGGAATCGGCGGGCGAATTCCGTTTTGAGCCGGCCACCATCGAGGTCAAAGGCCAGGCCTATCAGACGGAAGCCGTGGTGCTGAAAGTGTTGCCGGCGCGTACGCAACCCGCCAATCCTGCCCGTGCCGCCCGCAACGCGCCCGGCGGCCGTCCGTCCCAACCCGTCAGCGGCGAAATCGGCAACGACGACGTTTTCCTGCGGAGTTTCGTCAGCAAGAGCAACCCGTATGTCGGCGAAGAAGTCGTCGTGACCTACCGCCTCTATACGGCCGTGCCCGTGCGCCAATACAGCATCTACAAACTGCCGACCAACAAGGGTTTCTGGTCGGAGGAACTGAAAACGGGCGAAAACGAGCAGCGCGAGACCATCAACGGCCGCCCCTACGTCTATGTGGATTTGCGCAAGGTGGCGCTGTTCCCGCAGGAAGCCGGCAAACTCACGATCGAGCCGTTGGAGATAGAGGTGGTGGCCGCCATTCAGCAGAAGCGCGAACGCACGGGCACGATTTTCGATATTTTCGATGACCCGTTTTTCGACCGCGTGACCTACACCCAGGCCAATGTGCGCACCAAACCGACGGTACTCAACGTGCGGCCGTTGCCCGAAACCGGCCGACCCGCCGATTTCAACGGCCCCGTAGGCGATTACAAGGTGACGTTCCAGTACGACAAGACCAAGCCGCTCAAGGCCAACGAAGCCATCGACTTCACGTTTACGGTAAGCGGCAGCGGCAACATCGAGTTGATCCAACCGCCGCACATCCTGTTCCCGCCCGACTTCGACGTCTACGAACCGCGCGTGAACCTGCACAAGACACAGGACGGCCATATCGGCGGCCAGGCCTCGATGGAATACATCGTGGTGCCGCGCAGCCCCGGCATCTACCGTATCCCCGCCTTCTCGTTCTCGTATTTCAACCCGCAGGCGGGCCAATACCGCACCGTGGACATTCCCGAAACGGCGCTGAACATCCGCGAGGGCGACGGCACGTATGTGCCCGCCGGCAGTTCTGAGCAGGCCGACGGCCGCGCGGCCCAAACCCTGGCGCCCTTGCAGACCCACGCCCCGCATTGGTTCAGGACAGGCCGGCAGTTCTTCCTCAGCACGGGCTGGTGGCTCGGCTTGGCCGGCCTGTTCGTCTTGACGGCGCTTTCGGTCGGGCTCTACCGCCGCCACCGCGCCCAATTGGCGGATTCCATCGGCCTGCGCAACAAACGCGCCTACAAGGAAGCGCGCCGCTGTCTGCGGAAAGGGCACCTTTATATGACGCAAAACCGGAAGAATGACTTTTATATCGAACTGTCGCAGGCGCTTTGGGGCTTTTTGAGCCGCAAATTCAACATCCCGGTTTCCGACCTCTCGATGGCGCGCGTCCGCGAGGTGTTACACGAAAAAGGCATTTCGGAAGCCAGTGCCGACGCCTTCATACAGACGTTGGAGCATTGCGAGTACGAACGTTTCGCGCCGCAGGGGAACAGCCGCATAAGCATGGCCGACCTCCACGCGGAAGCCTTGGAAGTCATTTCATCCATCATCAAAGAATTGAAAGCATGAAAACCCATATCCGCCGCTGGCCAATCCTCTGTGCCGTCTGGATGACGGCCCTGTTGACAACCGTCCGCCTGCAGGCGGCCACCTCCGAATTGCCCGTCGATTACGCGCGCAACCTCTACGCCGAAGGCAACCTGCTCTATCAACGCGAGAAATACGAAGAAGCCATCGACTGCTACCGGCAGATATTGGCTCTGCCCTATGAGGCTTGGGAAGTCTATTACAACTTGGGCAACGCCTATTACAAGACGGGCGCTTACAGCCGCGCGATTCTGTCGTACGAACGCGCCGACCGCCTCAAACCCGGCCAGGCCGACATCCGGCAGAACCTGGCGCTCTGCCGCACCAAAATCACCGACGACCGGGAAGCCCTGCCCTCTTTCTTCCTGCAAGACTTTTGGCAGCGCGTCGTGCGCGCCCTACCGGCCGACGCATGGGCCGGCGGGTTGTTGGGCCTTACGGCCGGCCTGCTGCTCTGTTTGGTCTGCTATTTCCTGAGCCACAGCTACAGTCTGCGCCGCACGACGTTCTACGGCGCCATCCTGCTGTTGGTGGCCGCCTTCATCACGCTGATGGCCTGCCTTTCCGCACGGAACGCCCGTTTCAAGCCCGAAGCCATCATCATGGTGCCGCAAAGCGAAATCAAGGCGCGCCCCGAAGCCGCGGCCGAGGTCCGCTACCTGTTGCACGAAGGGAATAAAGTGGAGATTTTGGACGAAATAGCGCCCTACTGCAAGATAAAAATGAGCGACGGGAACCAAGGTTGGATTCCCGCCGCCGATATCGAAAAGATTTAAAGCTTGGGCGCATCCGCGCGGCGCAACAGTTGCGCCAACAGTTCGGCTTCGGCCACGATTTCATCGCCCACATAGGCCCAGCCTTTCATGTGGCACAGCCCTCTGCGGAACGGTGAAGCCGGCACCAATTTGAAAATCAACTGGTCGCCCGGCACCACCTGACGGCGGAATTTCACTTGGTCCATTTTCAGGAAGTACGTCAGATAGTTTTCCGGATCCGGCAACTGCGTCAGCATATAGATGCCGCCGCATTGCGCCATGGCTTCCATCTGCAAAACCCCCGGCATGACGGGCGCGCCCGGGAAGTGGCCCACGAAAAACGCTTCGTTCATCGTCACGTTCTTGATACCGACCACCTGGTCCTTATCCATATAGACGATTTTATCGACCAACAGGAAGGGCGGACGGTGCGGCAGAATCTGCTGAATCTGATTGATGTCGTACAAGGGCTTGGCGTTCGGATCCCAATGCGGCAAAGCCTCTACCGCCATGTCTTTCTTGGCGCGCTTGGCCAATTGTTTCACAAACGCGGCGTTGACGGCATGCCCCGGCCGTTCGGCCGTTACCTGCGCTTTCAGATAGCATCCGAGCAACGCGAAATCGCCCACCATATCCATGAGTTTATGACGGGCCGGTTCATTTTTGAAACGCAGGTCCACATTGTTCAGCATCCCTTCCGCCTTCACTTCCACGGTCGGCTTGTTCAACAAACCGGCCAAACGGCTGAGTTCGGCTTCGGGCAACACTTTATCGACAAACACGATGGCGTTCGACAAATCGCCGCCCTTAATCAGGTTGTGCTGATACAGGGCTTCCAATTCGTGCAGGAACACGAACGTCCGGCTGGGCGCGATTTCCTGCGAAAAATAGGTTTCGTTCGCCGCGCCGTCCACACGGAACTGCGCGTACTGCGGCACGACCACCTTGGAGTCGTAATCGACCAAAGCCGTCATCTCGCGCGCCTCCGACGGCACGGCCTTGAGGCGGATTTTGCCGTCTTCGGACGTAAAGGTTTCGGCCGACGGCAATTCGTAATACCGGCGTTCGGCATCCTGTTCCACGATGCCCGCCTTCAGAATCGCCTCCACGATCGGCGCCGCGCTGCCGTCCAGAATCGGCATCTCCATCGTATCGGTCTCTATCAAGACGTTATCCAGGCCCAAACCGGCCAGGGCCGCCAAAAAGTGCTCGACGGTGGCCACGCGGGCGTCGCCTTTGCCCAAGGTGGTACCGCGCGAGGAATCCACGACGTTCTCCACGAGGGCCTCGATATTCGGGCTGTCCGGCAAGTCGGTCCGCTTGAACTGGAACCAAAAATTTTCAGGAGCCGGTTTCAAGGTCACGGTGGCCGTCAGGCCCGTATGCAACCCCACGCCTTTGATTTCGACCGGCGCTTTAAGTGTACGCTGTTTATCCATAGTTATCCTTAAAATAATATAAGGTGCAAAGGTAACAAAAATTTCGTAACTTTGTCCGAAGCGGCCACCGGCGGCCGAGCGTCACTCGCCATGAACAAGAAAAAGCTGTTCTATATCATCTGTACCATGAGCATCGCCCTGCTGGGCTTCATCTCCGTACAGATTTACTGGACCCTGCAGGTGTTCCACCTGCAGGAGCAGATTTTCAAGAACACGGTCAACCAGGCGATGGACGAGGTGGTCTTCCAAATCAACCGCCGCGACATCGCCGAACGCGTATTGCGTTACCGGCAGCATACCGAACTCATCCGCCGCATCGACACGCTCAACACGCGCATGGCCGCCCTGCGGCAGACTTATCCGGATGTCGCGTTTGAAGAACGGTCTTTCAGCCAAAATGCGCAGGATAATTTCGTGCTGACCGACCCGCAACCCGGGCCGGACACGCTACCCGTCTCCGTCCCGGTGCGCCCCTCCGCCGCCCACATCCGCCATCTGCAACACACCTACCGCGCCATGGAACAGGAACGCGCGCTGCTCTTGCTCAACAGCCGCCTGTTCGACGACCTGTTGCGCGAAACCCTGCGGCATACGCCCGAACAGAACCTGCTCGCCCGCCTCAACCCCTACGAGGTGGACAGCCTCATCGCGCGGGAGTTGAACGCCAAAGGCCTCCATACCAGTTTCGAATGGGGCATTTTCAGCACCGATCTTTCCAAACTCATTGTCCGCCGCTCCCGCGACTACGGCGTCCGCCTGCTGCAAAGCCCCTATTTCTATCCGCTGTTTCCGAACGACCCGTCGCCCGACGCCTATTTCCTCATGGTCGATTTTCCGCAACAGACCGTGTTCATCGCTTCCCGCATGTGGTATCTCGGCCTGGTGACGCTGTTGTTGTTCGGCTTGCAGGCGTTCGCGTTCGCCTACACGTTGAACGCCGTCATCAAGCAGCACCGGTTCGCCGTACAAAAGGCCGATTTCATCAACCATATCACGCACGAAATCAAGACGCCGGTTTCCACCATCTCGTTGGTCTGCGAGTCGTTCCGCGACCCGGACATCCATTACGGCGAGGCGGAGATACAGAACCTGTTGCATATCGTCCAGCATGAAAGCGGACGCCTGCAACAGCTCAGCCGTCAGATGATAGAGATTTCGACGCTCGAAAAGGGGTTCTATCAGCTCAACCGTCAGGAATGCGACCTGCATGACATCATCCGGCAGGCCATCAATTACAGCGGTTTCCAAATCATGTTGAACCGCGGCCGGATTCAGACCGACCTGCAGGCGACGCGCACGCTGTTTTTCGGCGACAAGGAACGGCTTATCAGCGTGTTCACCAACCTCATCGAAAACGCGAACAAATACTGCGAACGCGCCCCCCTCATCCAAATCGACAGCCACGACACGCCCGACGGCATCGAAATCACGGTGGCCGACAACGGCATCGGCATCCCGAAAAAGCAATGGCACAAGATTTTCGAGAAGCTGTACCGCGTGCCGGCCGGCAACGCCCAAAAGCATTACGGTTTCGGCCTGGGGCTCAGTTTCGTCAAATCCATTACGGAGCAACACAAGGGTAAGATTTGGGTGGAAAGCGAACTGAAAAAAGGCTCGGTGTTTCACCTGCGGTTTCCGACCGTAGTTAAATCGGCGGCGTTATCCGAATAAAAGCGTATATTTGCAATATGAATAAACTGCAGTCCGACAAACCGACCTTGACGATTCTCTTAGCCGAGGACGACACGAATTTGGGCGGCTTCCTCAAATCCTATTTGGAAAACAAAGGGTTTGCGGTCGGCCTGTTCACCAATGGCGAAGAGGCCTTGAAAGCGTTTTTGGACGGCGGCTACAACTTCTGCATCACCGATGTCATGATGCCGGTCAAGGACGGTTTCTCCTTAGCCAAGGACATCCGCAAGAAAGACGCCAATATCCCCATCCTGTTCCTGACGGCCAAGACGTTGGAGGCCGACCGTTTGAAAGGCTTTCAGGTGGGCGGCGACGACTATCTGACCAAGCCGTTCAGCATGGACGAACTCCTGTTGCGGATTCAGGCCATCTCGCGCCGCATGGCGCTTCAGCCCGCGCCGCAAAAGGAACAGATTTTCGATTTGGGCAACATCCGCTTCGACTACACGAAACAGATGCTGTTCAACGATGCGCAGCAAATCGGGCTGACGTCCAAGGAATCGGAACTGCTGCTCGCGCTCTGCCTGCGCGAAGGCCAGGTGGTGGAACGCGGCGAGGCGCTTGTCAAGATATGGCATAGCGACAACTATTTCAACGCCCGCAGCATGGATGTATATATAGCAAAACTAAGACGTTTGCTCAAAGAACACTCCACTTCCGAAATCCTGAACGTACACGGGGTCGGATTCAAACTGTTGATTCATCGTGAACCCAATGCCTAAATCCGATACGCACCGTTGGATACCGTCCGTCCGCCACGGCCTGTGGCTGTGGGTCGGCTTGTTCCTGCTGCTCGAATGCTTCGCCGTTTCCTGCCGCAAGGAGCCGACGGACTTTGAAACCGGTAGCAATCCGCTCCGTTTCTCAGCCGACACCGTTTGTTTCGATACGGTGCTTTCCACGCTCAACGAGCCGGTCAAACGGTTCACGATATACAACCCCGGCAAAAAACCGGTCAAAATCGCCCGCATCTATATCCGGCGGGGCGAAAGCGGCTACGGTTCGGAATCGTTCCGCTTCACGGTCAACGGCGACACCTCGACGGAGATCCGCGATTTGGTCATCGGTGCCAAAGACAGCGTCTTCGCGTTTATCCGTAGCGGCGTCCATCTGTCAGGGCAGAACCAGCCGTTCATCGTGGACGCCTATTTCCAATGCGACATCGCCGAAAGTAAATCCTCGCAATCGGTTTATCTCTACGCCTACGGACAGGACGCCCACTATTGGCATCCCGACCGCGTTTACGCGCGCCCCTACCCTAGCACCGAACAGCCGGGCGGCGTCGATACGCAATATATCCGCTATTTCATTTGGTCGCCCGATTCCATCATCACCGCCGAAAAGCCCTATGCCATTTTCGGCTATCTGACGGTACCGGAAGGCGTCACGTTGAATATTCCGGCGGGCGCCCGCCTGCATTTCGGCACGGACGCCGGCATTTGGGTACAGCAAGGCGGCAGCCTGCGCATTGACGGCACGCTCGAAAATCCCGTGCGGTTCGGCGGGCTCCACTTGGACACGAACTACCGCAACGAGCCCGGCCAATGGGGGCACATCTGGCTGGATGCCGAAAGCGGCGACCACAGCATCCGATACGCCATCATCCAAGACGGTTCAAGCGGCATTTGGCTCGATTCCTCCACCACGGCCACCGTGCATAACCTCGGCCTCACCATCGAAAACACGCGGATTACGAATATGACCAACTATGGCCTCGTCGCCTACCGGAACGCCATAGAGGGCACCAATCTCGTCATCGGCCAATGCGACAAGGCGGTCTCGTTGCAACGCGGCGGCAGTTATAAATTCACGCATTGCACGTTCCACAGTTCTTCGTACAACGGTTACAGTTTGGAAATGCTGGACGGGAAACAGGCGGGCGCGACCTTGGACTTTTCGAACTGCCGCTTCATCAACAGCATCTTCTACGGCAGTTCTTCCGACCAACTCTACCTCGGCATCCAAGACGAGCAGAACGCCCCTTGCGCTTTCGACCACTGCCTGATACGCCAACGCAATACGGCATCTATCGGCGAACTCGACAAATTTTCCGCCTGCGCGATTAATTTAGATCCGAAATTCCACGACATCCAATACAACCGGACGGATTTCCGCATCGCCGACACCACGTCGGGCGCCTTCCGGAAAGGGAGCCCGGCCGCCGTTTCGGGCGTGGCGGAGAGCGACATCACGGGCTTTGCCCGCCCGCTCGTACCGACGCTCGGCGCTTACGAATACCAGCCGTTGGACTAAGCCTTGCGCGCCACGACCAACTGGACGGTATGCCGCGTCCGCTGTTCGAGCAATACGGCGCGACCGGCCACGATCTGTTCGACGACCGCCGGCGTATAATGACGGATCGTCACCAAATCCATGCCTTCGTTATAGACGCAGTCGAATTCCGCCGACAGGGCGCCCAACAAATCGGGGAAACGGCCTTTGGCCCCATCCAGACACAGGGAGAAACTCAGCGCGGAGTTCTGCATCAGATTGACCTTCATGCCGTACCGCGCCAACAAATCGAAGATCCGCGCCAGCCCTATTTCCTCTATGAACGAGAAATCCTTGGGATATACCGACAGCAGAATCTGATTCGGCTTGAAGATATAGGACGGCACGACCGTATTCTCCACATCATCCAAACCGACCCACGTACCGGGTTCATCGGGTTGGATGAACGAACGCACGTAGAGCGGGATATGCTTGTTCTGCAACGGCTTGATGGTCTTCGGGTGGATGACGCTGGCGCCGAAATAGGCCAATTCGGTGGCATCGCTGTACGAGATATGCGCCAGCTTGCACGTATTGGAGAAATACTTGGGGTCGGCGTTGAGTACGCCCGGCACGTCTTTCCAAATCGTCATCTGCCGCGCGTCGATGCTGTGCGCCAGTATCGCGGCCGAATAGTCGGAGCCTTCCCGGCCCAAGGTCGTCGTATGCCCCTGTCCGTCGCCGCCGATAAAGCCCTGCGTCAACACCCATTTGCCTTGTTCCAACAGCGGCAACACGGCCGCCCGTATCTGCTTCACCGTCGTTTCCCATTGCACGTTGGCCTCGCGGAAGCGGCTGTCGGTCCGAATCAAATCGGCCGCGTCAATCATCTCGACCGGCAAGCCGTTCTCCTGCAGATAATTCACAATCAGCAGCGTGGAAAGACGCTCTCCATAGGACACAATCTGGTCGTAGGCTTGGTCGTAAGGCAACACCGCCGCTTCCAGCAAACGCTGGTACAACTGTTCGAAACGTTCCCGCAACAGGCCTTGCACCAGTGCGTAACGTTCGGTATCCGGCGTAAACAACGCCTGAAAGATGGCGATATGGTCGGTCATCAGTTTCTTGAACGCCTCCGCCCGGTCGGGTTCCTGACGGAAAAACGCGTTCAACAGGGCCTCCAACGCATTCGTCGTCTTACCCATGGCCGAAAACACCAATACTTTCGGGCCTTGTTCCTTAGCTAAAATCTGCGCCACATGGCGGACGGCTTCCGCCCCCTTGACCGAGGCGCCGCCGAATTTATAGACTTCCATGTCTCGTGTATTAAAATCCATTAAACGTAAAATATAATGTGGGCAGGAGCAATAAAAAGCCCAGCCCGATGCAAAACAGGATGAATTTATAGACCCACTTCAGCCAAACCGTATAAGGGATGCGGGCCGCGCCCAACACGCCCATAAGGATGCCCGAGGTCGGGGTAATCATGTTCGTGAAACCGTCGCCGAACTGGAACGCCAGCACCGTGGTCTGCCGCGAGATATGCAACAAGTCGGACAGGGGCGCCATAATCGGCATCGTCAGCGCGGCCTTGGCCGAACCGGACGGCATGACGACGTTCAACAGCGTCTGGAACAGATACATCCCTGCCAAGGACGCCACCTCGCCGGCTTCGGACATCGCGTAAGAGACGCTGTAGAGCAACGTATCGATAATCTTGCCTTCCCGCAGGATGAAGATGATGCCGCTGGCCAGGCCGATAATCATGGCCGGTTCCAACATATCCTTGACGCCTTCCATGAACCGCCGCATGAGCGGATTCATGCCCAAACCCGACGCCAAGCCGGCGGCCAAGCCCATCGCGAAGAACAGGCCGGCGATTTCGGTCATATACCAGGCGTAACACAGCACGCCCACCACCAAATAGAGAATCGTGAACAGCAACAGCCCCATCGAAAAGGCCGCCGAAGAACGGTGCGCCGCATAGCCGCCGCACAGCACGAACAGCCCCGCGATACACGGTAGCACCGGCAACTGGAACGTCCGTCCGAACAAATCGAAGGCCGCCATCGGATACAGACAGGCCATGACGACCTGCGTCACCGCCAGCACAATATATACAATATACCGGCGACGCACGGCCGATGTCAATACGCCCGCGGCGGCCGTGTCCGCCAGCCCTTCCGACACGGCCGCTTCCGCGCCGCGCCGCCAAAAGTCATCCAATCGGTACATGGGCGAAACCGTCGGGTCTTTCCGCAACTTGCGGGCATAGGCCAAGACGACGGCCACGGCCGCCGCCGTCAACACGAGCCAGCACAGGAACCGGTACTCCACGCCCGAAAACAGCGGCAGACCGGCCAAGCCCTGCGCCACGCCCACCGTAAACGGATTCAGCATCGCGCCCGCAAACCCGACATGGGCGGCCAAATAACTGATACTTACGCCCACAATCGAGTCATAGCCCATCGAAATCGCCATCGGCACAAAAATCAGGATAAACGCCAGCGTCTCCTCGCTCATGCCGAACACCGCGCCGAACAAGCTGAATACGACCATAATCAGCGTCAGCACCGTATCGTCCACCGTCCACCAGCCGCCCTTGCGCTCCCTGCGCCGCAACCGCCGCACAAACGCTTTGACACCCCGGTCGATGGCCCCCGTACCGTTGAGTATCCAAAACGCGCCGCCCACAATCAAGACGAAGACGATGATGTCGGCCTTATCGACAAAGCCTTTCATCAGCGCGAAGAACACGCTGAACAGTTGCGGCGCACGCTCCACATAATGGAACGAATCGTCCACGACCACCTCTTTCATCTGGCCGTCCACTTCCGTCCATTCGCGCACATACTCGCCGCTCGGCACCACCCATGTCAGCGCCGCCGCCGTCAGCACCATGTAGAATACCAATACGATGGTATCCGGCATTTTCTTCAACATCGTCCGCTTTCCTTTATATGCTTTTTACAACACTTCCGCCACCACAAACGTACTGCCGCCCACATAAATCAAATCGTCCGGTTCCGCCTCCGCCTTAGCCGCCCGCAAGGCCGCCCATACCGAGGCGTAGGCTTTGCCCTGCAACGAGAAGGCCGCCCCCTGCGCCGCCATATCCTTGGCCGGCAACGCGCGCTCGATGTCCGCGGCGCAGAAATAATAGGTCGCCTCCTTCGGCAACAGGGCCATGACGTGAGAGATATCCTTGTCCCGCACCATGCCCCAAACGATGCGCAGATGTTTGAACCGCCGTTTGGCTATCATTTCCATGACCAAGGCCACGCCGCCTTCGTTATGTCCCGTATCGACGAACACATCCGGCTTTTGGCCGATCTGCTGCCAGCGGCCGCGCAAGCCCGTCGTTTCCATAACCTGCCGGAAGCCGTTCCTGATATCCGTCTCGCCGAGCGTGTATTTCTCCTTCAACCGCTCCACCGCGGCCAGCACCGTCGCGATGTTCTTCAACTGGTAGGACGATCCGCGCAACGCGCAAACCAAATCCGCCATATACGGACTGCCGTGCTTGGCCACATCCACGTGCAGCCCCTCGGGCGTATCTTCTTTCAGACGCGCGGTAAACACGGTGTCGGCGAACACAATCGGACTGCCGCACGCGGCCGCCTTCTTCTGGAACACCGGCGACGTCTGCGCCTGTGTCTCACCGATGACGACCGGTACCTCCGGTTTGATGATGCCGGCTTTCTCTTCAGCGATTTTCGCCAACGTATCGCCCAGGAACTGCATATGGTCCGGGCTGATGTTCGTGATGACCGACAGTTCGGGCGTGATGACGTTCGTCGAATCGAGCCGGCCGCCCATGCCAACTTCTATCACCGCGATTTCCACGTGCTCCCGTGCGAAATAATCGAACGCCATCGCCACCGTCATTTCGAAGAACGAGGCCTTGATGCGTTCGAACAAGGGCGCGTTGGCCTCATAGAACGCGATGACGCGCTCTTGGGGAATCATCTCGCCGTTGATGCGGATACGCTCCCTGAAATCCTTCAGGTGCGGCGAGGTGTAAAGCCCGGTCTTGTAGCCCGCCGCCTGAAAGACGGCGGCCAGCAGATGCGAGCAGGAGCCCTTGCCGTTCGTCCCCGCCACATGGACGGACTTGAACCGCCGGTACGGATGGTTCAAAGCCTCCATCATCTTCTCCGTATTGGATAGGTCGGCCTTGTAGGCCGCCGCCCCGATGCGCTGGAACATCGGCAGGCTGTGGAACATCCTGTCCAACACGGCCTGATAATGCAACTGCCGTTTATCTTCTTCCGTCCCGTAAAGACAGACTTCCGCCTGCAAGCGGATGCCGAACTTCTTTTCCACGCTGTCGCCTATGCGGCCGGCCAACGCCCATATCTCGGCGCCGGTGGCCATGCCGTGATTGACTAAGACGAGCGGCTGGCCTTCATAGACACCCGCATCGCCGTCCCGATAGCCTTTCCAACCGCATTGTTCGATGAGCCAGGCGGCCGGAATCTTGACACCCTGCGCCACGGGATGCCCCGGCAAACCGGCGTATTCGGCCTTCAAACGCTCGTAATGCAGGGCCGGCACCACCGGATTCGCGAAAAAACTGCCCGCGCTGCCCAACACCTTGGGGTCGGGCAGTGTCTGCTTGCGCGTCCGCAAAACTTCGCGCAGCATG
>CAMXAS010000002.1 GCA_947179195.1 uncultured Bacteroidales bacterium | reverse complement strand
GTCTATCAGAAAAACTATCTGATTCTGTCGCAGGTCAACCTGTCGATGCGGCGCGGCGAATTCGTCTATCTCATCGGCAAGACGGGCACGGGCAAGAGTTCGCTTTTGCGGACGCTTTACGCCGACCTGCCGGTACAGGCGGGCGAGGTGGAAGTCTGCGGCCAGCGCTTAGATGGCTTGCGCGATAAGGACATTCCGTATCTGCGGCGCCGAATCGGCATCGTGTTTCAGGATTTCCAACTGCTTATGGACCGCAACATCCACGACAACCTGATGTTCGTGCTCAAGGCCACGGCTTGGAAAGACAAGGCCGCGATGGAGCAGCGCATCGAAGAGGTGTTGGACAAGGTCGGGCTCAAAACGCAGGCCTACAAGATGCCGTACCGGCTTTCGGGCGGCGAACAGCAGCGCGTGGCCATCGCGCGGGCCTTGCTCAACAATCCGGAGTTGATTTTGGCCGACGAGCCGACGGGGAATCTGGACCCCGGCACCTCGGAAGAAATCATGAAACTGCTTGTGGAAATCAGCAAGGGCGGTTGCGCCGTCCTGTTGGCCACGCACGATTTTCTGATGATTAGCAAATTCCCGTCCCGCATCCTCATGTGTGCGGACGGTCGGATTAAGGAAGAAGCATTTTAGTTGATAAAAACCGTTTTTAGCGATAAAAATCTGAGATATGAAACATCATTTCGACCTGTCTTTGGATAAAATACAGTTGGCCAATCTGTCCGACTCCCTGCAACGGGAGTGGCTCTGTACGGGCGAGAACGGTTGCTACGCGGCCTCCTCGGTGGCGGGTTGCCATACGCGCAAGTACCACGGGCTGTATGTGGCGCCGCAACCGAACTTGGGGCAAGACAACTACGTATTGCTCGCGCAGATGCAGGAAACGGTCCGTCAGCACGGCAAGGCGTTCCACCTCGGCGTGACGCGCTATGGCGATATCTACGAACCCAAAGGTCATAAGTATCTGGAAAAATTCTCCCTGATGCCGCATCCGTGCTGGTGGTATCGCGTGGGGGGCGTGTTGCTGCGCAAGGAACTGCTGATGCACAAGCGGCTCAACCGGCTGTTCATCGCCTATACGTTGGAAGAGGCGCATTCGCCCACCATCCTGGAATTAAGGCCGTTTTGCGTGTTCCGCCGCCAGCACGAGGTGTTGCGGCGGCCGGCCAAGGCCTGCGAGCAGGTGCAAATCCTGCCGTCCGGCATCAAATTGCGGCTCTACGAAGGTTATTCGGATTTGTTCATCGAAGGGATGTACGGGCTCGGCTTTGAGGAAAAGCCGGACTGGTACTACGATATCACGTATTGGCAGGAGGAACAGCGCGGCTATCCTTTCAAGGAAGATTGGTTTACGCCCGGCTTGTTCCGTATGCCGATACAGGTGGGCGAAACGATCTATGTAACGGCCGGGGTGGCTTCGTTCGGCGACCAACCGGCCTTGCGCGATTTCGCCGAAGCTTTCGAAGAGGGCAGGCGGCAGGCGCAGCCGGCCGACAGCGCGTTGCATTGCCTCGAAAACGCGGCGGCCGACCTGATCGTGCAACGGCAGGGGCGGACGCAGATAATGGCGGGCTATCCCTGGTTCGGGCCGTGGGGGCGCGATACGTTCATCGCGTTGCCGGGGCTCACGTTGTCCACCAAACGGTTCGAAACGGCGGAGGCCGTCTTGGACGGGATGCTGGCCGACCGGCAGGGTGCCTTGTTCCCCAATGTGGGCACGGGCGATGAAGCCGCCTACAATTCTGTAGATGCGCCGCTGTGGTTCGTCCATGCCGTACAGCGTTACATGATGGCCGTGCCGGAACCGGAGCGGCCGCGCATCTGGCAAAAGTACGGCGCGGCGGTCATGGCCGTCGTGGACGGTTTCGCTTCCGGCACCCATGCGGGCATCGGTTTGGGACAAGACGGCCTCGTGTATGCCGCCCAGCCGGGCAAGGCGCTGACGTGGATGGACGCGGTGGTGGACGGCTGTCCGATTACGCCGCGCGCCGGGGCACCGGTCGAAATCAACGCGCTTTGGTATAACGCCCTCTGTTTTATCGCCGACAGCCTCAAACAATACGATGCGGCGGGCGCGGCCGGCTTCCTGTCGCGTTGGGAGCGGCCGATGGCCGAATTCCCCGAACGTTTCAAGGCCGCATTCTGGGACAAACAATACGGCTATTTGGCCGACGTCGTGTCGGACGGCCGGGGCGACTTCTCGCTCCGCCCCAACCAAATCATTGCGGCCGCCTTGCCGTATAAGGCCATCAGCAATAAAATCTGCCAATTGGTCGTGGAACACGTCCGTCAGATGCTTTTAACGCCGCGCGGCTTGCGGACGTTGGCGCCGATGGACAGCCGCTACGAAGGCGTTTACGAAGGCAATCAACCCACGCGCGACGCCCGTTACCACCAGGGTATCGTGTGGGTGTGGCTGTTGGAGCCGTTCGCCGAGGCTTGCCAAGCCGTTTACGGCGAGCAGGCGCGGCCGATGTTGGAAAAGATATGGCAGCAGTTCGAGCCGGCTTTGGGCGAACTCTGCATGGGCACCGTGTCCGAGATATACGACGGCAATCCGCCGCATGCGCCGCGCGGCGCCGTTTCGCAGGCGTGGAGCGTGGCCGCCCTTTTACGAATCAATGAAATGTTGCAGTCATGAGAGTATTGATGTTCGGGTGGGAATTCCCGCCCCATATCACGGGCGGTTTGGGAACGGCGTGCTACGGTATGTGCCGGGGCTTGCTGGCGCAAGGCGTGGAGGTCATCTTCACGGCCCCCAAACTTTATGGCGACGAAGACCAGGGCGTGGCGCGCATGGTGTCGGCCGATCAGGTGGAGGTGGATTTGCGTCACCCGATGTACGAATCGTGGTGGAAGAATCTGACCTATATCCAAATCGGCGCCAACCTCATTCCGTATGTCGGCCTGGACGACTATTTCTCGTTGCACAACCGCTCGGAAAGCGGCAGTTGGCAGTCGGGGGAGGTTTCCGCCAAGCGGAAGTTCACGTTTTCGGGTCAGTATAAACAGAACCTGATGGAAGAGGTGGAACGCTACGCGATGGTGGCGTCCACGGTGGCCGCCCAACAGCAGTTCGACGTCATCCATGCCCACGACTGGCTTACCTATATGGCCGGTATCGCGGCCAAGCGCGTGAGTGGCAAACCCTTGGTCATCCACGTCCATGCCACCGAATTCGACCGCACGGGCGAGAACGTCAACACGCGCGTGTTCGACATCGAGCGGCGCGGGATGCTGGCGGCCGACCGCATCATCACGGTCAGCAACTATACGCGCGACATCGTCATCCACCGTTACGGCATTCCTGCCGAAAAGGTGCATACGGTCTATAATGCCGTGGAACCCTCGGCGGCCGAACCCGCCGCGCCGGCGCAACCGGAGGCGGCTACGCGAGGCAAACGCGGCAAGGCCGCGCCCAAGCGCAAGATTGTCACGTTCCTCGGCCGCGTCACCTATCAGAAAGGGCCGGAATATTTCGTGGAGGCCGCGCGTCTGATTCTGCAGCGCGACCCGAGCGTCCATTTCGTCATGGCCGGTTCGGGCGATATGTTCAACCGCATTGTGGAGCGGGTGGCCGCCCTGCAACTCGGTTCGCATTTCCATTTCGCGGGCTTCCTCAAAGGCCCGGAGGTGGACCGGATGTTCCGCATGAGCGACGTCTATGTCATGCCTTCGGTATCGGAGCCTTTCGGCATCTCGCCTTTGGAAGCCATGCGCTCCAACGTGCCGGTCGTCATATCCAAACAGTCGGGCGTATCCGAGATTCTCGAACACGCGCTCAAAATCGACTTTTGGGATGTGGATGCCATGGCCGACGCCATCTACGGGCTGTTGCACTATCCGCCGCTTTCGGCCATGTTCCGCCGTTACGGCGCCGAGGAAGTGAACCGGCTCAAATGGGAAACCGCCGCCAAGCACCTCCTGCAGGTCTATGAAATGGCCGTGCATGACCGATAATCCGGTTCAACATAAAGACAAGCTAAAAGAGAAAGATTATGAAAAAGATAGCCTTAATATTTAAAGTACACCAGCCGTTCCGTCTGCGGAAATACCGTTTTTTCGACATAGGCGAGAACCACGACTATTACGATGACTACCAAAATAAATACGCGCTGAAGCGTTTTGCCGAGCAGTCCTACAACAAGGCCAATGCCTTGATGAAAGACGCCTTGGAACGTTATCCCAAGCAATTCGCGTTCTCGTTCGCGTTTTCGGGCACGGCCATGGACCAGATGCAGTGGTATGCGCCCGAATTGCTGGGCGACTTCCAGGCCTTGGCCGCCCATAAGGAAGTCGAGTTTTTGGCCGAACCCTATTCCTGTTCGCTGGGTTCGCTGATTTCGCGTAATTTCTTCTGCTCGCAGGTGGAGGCGCACCGCAAGAAATTGCGGGCGGTGTTCAAGAAAACGCCGTCGGTGCTGTTGAATACCGATTTGATATATAGCGATGAAATCGGGCAATGGGCCGCCGAAATGAAGTTCAAGGGCATGGTGGCCGAAGGCGCGCGCCATATCCTGGGTTGGAAGAGCCCGCATTATCTTTACGCCCATCCGGAAACGGGCCTGCCGCTCTTGTTGCGCGACCCGGCGCTGAGCGAAAACCTTTCGCTGCGTTTCTCCGACCGGAATTGGGACCAGTGGCCCTATACCGTCGAGAAGTTCCTGCAGGCCGTGGACGCCGAAGCCGGCGACACGCAAATCGTGCTCTGCATCGACTATGCCGTGTTGGGCGAGTTCCAACCGGAGGACAGCGGCATCTTCGCGTTCTTCTCCGCCCTGATTGACCAGGTGGCGCAACGCAAGGACTATGCGTTCGTAACGCCTTCTCAACTCTGCAAACAGACGCCCGTGGGCGATTTGCACGTGCCGACGCCCATTTCGTGCGTGGACGAGGAACGCGACCTGACGGCCTGCTACGGCAACGATATGCAGCGCGACGCCGTGGCCAACCTGAAACGGATGTGGGCCGCCGTCGAAAAGACCAAAGACAAGGAACTCATCAAGGATTTCATGTACCTGACGGGTTCCGACCATCTGCATTTCATGAGTACGAAATGGTTTTCCGACACGCCCTCGCCGCGTTACCTCCGGCCCTACGACAGCCCTTACGACGGCTATATCAACTACATGAACGTTTTGTCCGACCTCTCGCAGCGTCTCGGATTGGATTAAAAAGCATTAAACAAGCATAGAAAGCATTTATGATGACAAAGAAAGCAGACAGTTATCTGTTCGAGACTTCCTGGGAAGTCTGCAACAAAGTGGGTGGTATATATACCGTTATATCGACGAAGGTCAGCAGTATGCAGCAGATGTTCGGCGACCGCTATTTCCTGATTGGCCCCGATGTGTGGAAAGACCGCGATAACCGCGAGTTTATCGAAGATAAGAAATTGCATGAGGGCTGGCGCGCCTACGCCGAAAGCCAGGGCGT
Organism: uncultured Bacteroidales bacterium; assembly: GCA_947179195.1. Lineage (GTDB taxonomy): Bacteria > Bacteroidota > Bacteroidia > Bacteroidales > P3 > CAMXAS01. The sequence continues at coordinate 28,766 of CAMXAS010000002.1, read as the reverse complement.
TTCGTTCCGCGTCGGCCGTTGGAACACCGAAGGCAAGCCGGTGGTCATACTGGTCGATTTCATGTCGCTCATTGCCCGGAAAGACGCGATTCTGTCCGATTTCTGGAACGATTTCCAGTTGGATTCGCTGTCGGGTCAGTGGGATTACATCGAACCGGTGCTGTTCGGCTATGCCGCCGCGCGCGTGGTGGAGACGTTCTACAACTATACGGTCTTCCCGCAGGAAAAAGTCTATGCCCATTTCCATGAATGGATGACGGGCTCCGGCGTGCTCTACCTCAAGAAACAGGTGCCGGCCGTGGCCACCCTCTTTACGACGCACGCCACCGTGTTGGGCCGTTGCATCGCGGGTAACGCGCTGCCGCTTTACGGCGCGTTGCAGACGTATAACGGCGATGAGTTGTCGTATAAATTCGGCGTGCGCGCCAAATTCTCGATGGAGAAACTGTCGGCCCTCCATGCCGACGCGTTCACGACCGTGAGCCGCATTACCGACCGCGAATGCCTGCAGTTCTTCGGCAAGGGGGTCGATAAGGTGACGCCCAACGGTTTTGAAGACCGTTTCGTGCCGCAGGGCGAGGCCTATGAGACCAAGCGGCGCGAAGCCCGTCAGGTGCTGCGCCGCGTGAGCGAGGCCTTGTTGAACGTGCCGGTGGCGGAAGATGCGTTCTTCGTGCTCAACAGCGGCCGTTACGAATTCAAGAACAAAGGCATCGACCTCTATATAGACGCGTTGGCGCAGCTCAACCGCCGCCCCGACCTGAACCGTCAGGTCATCGCGTTCATCGCCGTGCCCTCCGGCCATGCCGGCGCCCGCGAGGATTTGCGGCAGCGTCTGCAACAGGAAGGCATCGCCGTGGGCGAGGCGCATACCGACGATTTCAGCACGCATTACCTGAGCGACAGCGAGCATGACCCGGTGTTGAACCGCCTCCGCTTAGACGATTTGCACAACCGGACCGAAGACAAGGTCAAGGTCATTTTCGTGCCTTGCTATTTGGACGGCGCCGACGGCATCTTCAATCTGCCTTACTACGATTTCCTGACCGGGTTCGACGCTTCGGTGTTCCCGTCCTATTACGAACCCTGGGGCTATACGCCCTTGGAAAGCGCGGCCTTCTCGTTGCCCACGATGACGACCTCGGTGGCCGGCTTCGGGCTGTGGGTACAGGAAAGCGTGCGCGAAGCCCAGCAGGGCGTCGTGGTTGTGGATAGAAACGACAGCAACGACCCGGACGTCGTGGCGCGGATGGTGGAACAACTCTGCCGTTGGACGGCCCTGTCGGCCGCCGATATGGCCGTGTGCCGCAAGCAGGCCTACGCGGTTTCGCGCCAGGCCTTGTGGCAGAATTTGGTGGAAGAATACGCGACGGCCTACGACATGGCCGCCGACAAATGGAATAAGGACGCCACGCTGTTGAACAAGGAACTGCCGTTTACGTTGCAGAAACTCTCGGCGGTCCGTCCCATTCTGCCGCAATGGCGCAAGCTGATGATACGCGGCGTGTTGCCGGAAGCCCTGTCCAACTTGGAACGTTTGGCGGCCAACCTGTGGTGGTCGTGGCAGCCGGAAGCGACGGCCCTGTTCGAGTCGGTCGATCCCAACCGTTGGGAAGCCTGCGGCCACAATCCGGTGGCCTTGTTGGACGGCCTGACCGCCCAACGCATCAAGGCCTTAATCGCCGATACGGACTTTATGGCGCGCTTGGCCAAAGTATATGCGGACTTCGAAGCCTATATGGCCGAGGGGGCGCATAAGGCGGGCCCCAAGGTCGCTTATTTCTCGATGGAGTTCGGTTTGCACGAAAGCCTGAAGATTTATTCGGGCGGTTTGGGCATTTTGGCCGGCGACTACCTCAAAGCGGCCAGCGACAAGAACGTCGATATGGTCGGCATCGGGTTGCTCTACCGTTACGGCTATTTCCAACAGCGGCTCAACGCGGCCGGCGAACAGCAGGCCGATTACATCCCGCAGGCATTCTCCAAACTGCCGATTCTGCCGGTGCGCGATGAGGACGGCTTGTGGAAGACCGTGCAGATTTCATTGCCGGGGCGGCAGTTGACCGCCAAGTTATGGTTGGTGAATGTAGGGCGCGTGCCGCTCTATCTGTTGGATACCGATATAGAAGAAAACACGCTGGCCGACCGCAGCATCACGCACCAGCTCTACGGCGGTGATTGGGAAAACCGTTTCAAGCAGGAGTTGTTGCTCGGCGTGGGCGGCGTGCGGGTGTTGCGCTGCATGGGGCTGCATCCGGAGGTTTACCACTGCAACGAAGGCCACGGCGCGTTCATGGGCCTGGAACGTCTGCGGGAATATGTGGAAGACGAAAACCTGCCGTTCCTGCAGGCCGAAGAACTCGTGCGTTCGGCCACGCTCTTCACGACCCATACGCCGGTGCCGGCCGGGCACGATGCGTTCTCGGAAGACATCATGCGTACCTATATGTCGTCTTTCCCGGGACGTCTCAAAATCGAATGGGAACAGTTCATGGCCCTCGGGCAGAAGGACGACGAAAGCGCGGGCGACAAATTCTCGATGAGTTTCCTGGCCGCCAACCTTTCGGAGGAAATCAACGGCGTGAGCCGGATTCACGGCCGGGTCAGCCGCGAAATCTTCGCGCCCATGTATCCGGGCTATTATCCGGAAGAACTGGAAAACATCGGCTATGTGACCAACGGCGTCCACTACCGCACGTGGGCGCATCCGCTCTGGCAACGGCTTTACGAAAAGCATTTCGGCGCGGATTTCGGCAAGGACGTTTCCAATGCCGATTGCTGGGCGCATATCCAAAACGTGCCGGACGAGGAAGTATGGCAGGTGCGGACGCAGTTGCGCGCCCGCCTCATCGCCTTCGTCAAGGAACGTCTGCAGGCCGAGATGCCTTCGCGCGGCGACACGCCTCAGGAAATGGTCAAGGTGCTGTCTTCGCTTGACCCGTCGGCCTTGACGTTCGGTTTCGCGCGCCGTTTCGCCACCTATAAACGCGCCTATCTGCTGTTGAGCAACCTCGACCGCTTGGCCAAAATTGTCGGTCAGACGGGGCGTCCCGTGCAGTTCATCTTCGCGGGCAAGGCGCATCCGGCCGACAAGGCGGGTCAGGACTTGATCAAACAGATTATCGAGGTGTCGCGTCGTCCGGAGTTCCGGGGCAAAATCATCTTCATCGAGAACTACGACATCGACGTGGCCCGCTACTTGGTACAGGGTGTGGACGTGTGGATCAATACGCCGACGCGGCCTTTGGAAGCCTCCGGTACGAGCGGCGAGAAAGCTATCATGAACGGGGTGTTGAACCTGAGCGTGTTGGACGGCTGGTGGGCGGAAGGTTACCGTCCCGGCGCCGGTTGGGCGTTGAAGGAGGAACAGACCTACGAGAACCCCGTTTATCAGAACCAGCTCGATGCCGAAACGATTTACGACCTTATCGAGAACGAAATCGTGCCGGCCTATTATGCCGAAAACGGCAACATGAGCCCGCGCTGGATTCAGTACATCAAAAACAACATCGCCCAAATCGCGCCGCATTTCACGATGCGCCGTCAGTTGGACGATTATTACAAACAGTATTACCACGCCTTGGCCGAACGCAGCCGCGGCTTAATGGCCGACCATTATAAGGAAGCGGCGGCTTTGGCGCTGTGGCGGCTCAATGTCATCAACCGTTGGGATGGCGTGCGTTGCGTGGACGTGGACTTGCCGGAAACCTCCCAGGGCCCGCTGGCCTTGGGCGAAGACGCCAACTTCGGCATCCGCTTGGATTTGGGCGGCCTCAAGCCCGAAGACGTCGGCGTGGAAGTGATTTTCGGCAGTAAGGAAAACGATGTGGTGCGGAAAATCCTGTTCACGCAGGAACTGACGCCGGCCGACACGCGTTTCGACAATCCGGACGAGGTGAACTATACGGGCGTTTGGCCCGTGGATGTCTCCGGCGTGTATGACTATGCGTTCCGCGTCTATCCCAAACATCCGGGCTTGGTGCACCGTCAGGACATCCGTCTGGTAAAATGGTTCTAAAGAAAGCTTAGTGTAATTGGCGGTCGATAGCGAGTACGGCCGCCAATACGCTTTGCCGTCCGTCGTTTTCTATGACGAAGTCGGCATACGGCCGCCGTTGTTCGGCCGACCATTGGCGTGCGAGCCGCGCCTTGACCATGTCTTCCGTTACCCCGTCCCGCCGGCAGGCGCGTTGAATCTGTATCTCTACGGGGCATTCCACACTGATGATGCGGTCCATCCGTCGGTAGAGACCGCTTTCCAATAATATGGCCGCTTCCACCACCGCATAGGGCGGGCGTTTGGCCGTGCCGTCGCCTTGCGCCTGTTTCTCCAACCAGGTGTCACAGTCGGCAAAGACCAACGGGTGTAACAGGCCGTTCAAGGCCGTGAGCCGTTCCGGCGCCGGAAAGACGAGGCGTGCCAACGCACGCGTAAAGGAAAGGAAAGAATCGGGGGAAAAATCCGGATCGGAACCGATTTCCGGAAAAAGCGATAAAACCTGCGCCCGCACGTCCGCGCGCGCCAAAATCCGTTTGGAAGCCGTGTCGGCCCCGTACACGGGTATACCTAAAGCGGCAAAAATACGGGCTACCGTACTTTTGCCGCTTCCGATACCGCCGGTCAGGCCTACGCGTATCACAAAGGTCTATTTATTTGGTCTCCGTATTCAGCTGGTCGTTGATGCTGGAAGCGATGGCCGATTTCTCGAATTTCATCTTGACGTTATCGACTTCCAACGTCACCGTGTTGTCCTGGATTTCAGCGATACGACCGTGCAAGCCGCCGATGGTCACCACTTTCTGACCTTTTTGCAGGCTGTTGCGGAACTGCTGTTGTTCCTTGTTCCGTTTCATCTGCGGACGGATCAGGAAGAAATAGAAGATGACGATGATGATCAGAATCAGGAAAAGGTTCTGCCATAAGCCCGCTTTCGGCGCATTGGCCGCTTGCAGTAAAATCGTTGAAAGGTTCATGATAAAGGATTTTAGGGTTTGTAAAATTAACGGTGCCGCTTATATCAGACCGCGTCCGGTCTTTTTAATCATGTGGCGGCTTTGGAGTTCCGCACTTAATTTGTGCAGCAACCCATTGACAAATATACGACTTTTTTCGGAACAAAAGCGTTTCGAAATCTCGATGTATTCGTTGAGTGTCACTTTGAGCGGGATGGACGGGAAGTTGACGAACTCGGCCACGGCCGTTTTGAGGATGATGAGTTCCATGACGGCGATGCGGTCGGCCTCCCAGTTCTCGGTCTGTTCCACGATGAGGGACTCGTATTCGCTGCCGTGCAGCAGCGTCTTTTCCAACAACTGTTTGCCGAACGTGATTTCCGCGCTCTCGTCCTCGCCCGTGCGGGCGAAGTTGTCCGGAATCCAGTTGTCGTCGCCGGCTTCGGCTTTCTTGATGGAAGTATATACCCAATAGGCCACGCTGTCGTAGTCGGCCGCCCATATAATCGAGCGGTCGTCGCAGAGCGAGCGGAAAACGGCGTTGGGAACGACTTTTTTCTTATAGAGTTTCTGTAAGAACGTGCGGTCGTTTTCAAACGAACGGGGGGCGGACACATATTCCTGATAGAAGGGTGCGGCCAACACCTCGTCGTAAAGTGTCTTGAACAGGCTTTCCTGTTGGCTCCAGTTGAACTTGAACGCCTCGTTGGGCAACGTGAAGCGCGGACAGGCGGCGATTTGCCGGATGACTTCGTTTTGCGACAGATCGACGGGCGTCAACGCATCGGGCATCGGGATGAACTGCTTGCGGGCCAGTTCCGCGCGTTCGTGGAAATAGTCGGCCAGGGCGTTCAGGCAGGCGAGATGGTAAATGTAAAGCTCGTAAATCTGTTGCAGGTGGAACAGCATGTTCTTTTCACAGACCCGTCCGTTTTCCATGTCGCCTTGGTAAAACGCATAGAGCGACTGGAGCACTTTTTCCCGTATGAAACGTCTGTTGAACATACCGTTTAGATGGATTGGATAAAGAGCGCGTGAATGTCGGCGCTGTCGGTCAATTCGGGGTGGAAACTGGCCGCCCACATATGGCCTTGTCTTACGAAAATGGGATGGCCCTCGTAAACGGCGAGCGTCTCCACTTCCGGCGAGGCGCATTCGATGCGCGGGGCGCGGATGAAGACGGCCGGCACTTGATGGTCGATGCCCTTGACGTCGATGTCGGTCACGAAACTGTTGATTTGCGAACCGTAGGCGTTGCGTCTCACCTTGATGTCCATCGCGCCGATACGCAACTGGTCGCTGTTTTCGATATCCTTCGCCAGCAGGATCATGCCGGCGCAGGTGCCGAAAACGGGCAGTTTCGATTCCGTAATCTTGCGGCGCAGCGGAGAAAGAAGATGGAACCATTCCAATTGCTTGCCCATGCTCGTGCTTTCGCCGCCGGGCAAAATCAGACCTTCCACACGGTTGAGCGTTTCCTCGTCTTTGACCCAAAGGGCTTCGTGTCCCAGGGACTGCACCATGCGGACGTGTTCTTCAATGGCACCTTGAATGCCCAAAACACCGATTGTTCTCATCTTCTTTCTCTTGGCTGAACCTAAAAAACGGAGGTCTTACCAACCTCTCGTGGCGAATAACTGTTTCTCGTCCAATTGGCGTACGTCGATGCCGTGCATGGGTTCGCCCAGGTCTTCGGACAGGACGGCCAATTTGTCGGGGTCGTTGTAGTGCGTCGTGGCTTCCACAATCGCTTTGGCCACCTTGGCGGGGTTGCTCGACTTGAAGATACCGGAACCTACGAATACGGATTCGGCACCCATTTGACGCATCAAGGCCGCATCGGCCGGCGTGGCCACACCGCCCGCCGAGAAGTTGGGAACGGGCAACTTGCCGGTTTCGGCTACCTCGCATACGAGTTCGTACGGCGCTTGCAGGTTCTTGGCTTCCGTCATCAGTTCTTCTTTCGGCAGCACCTGCAGACGGCGGATGCCCTGCATCAGCGCGCGCATATGGCGGACCGCCTCAACGATATTGCCGGTACCGGCTTCACCTTTCGTGCGGATCAGCGCGGCGCCTTCGCCGATGCGGCGCAGGGCCTCGCCCAAGTTGCGGCAACCGCAGACGAACGGAATCTTGAAGTCGTGTTTGTAGATGTGGAAGTCCTCGTCGGCCGGGGTCAGAACCTCGCTCTCGTCGATGAAGTCGATGCCCAGGGATTCGAGAATCTGCGCTTCGGCGAAGTGGCCGATGCGGCATTTGGCCATGACGGGAATGCTGACACAAGCCTTGATTTCCTTAATCATTTTCGGGTCGCTCATGCGCGCTACCCCCCCTTGGGCGCGGATGTCGGAAGGCACGCGTTCCAAAGCCATGACGGCGATGGCGCCGGCGTCTTCGGCAATCTTGGCCTGTTCGGGATTCGTGACGTCCATGATGACGCCGTTCTTCAGCATCTCGGCCAAACCGAGCTTGATCTTCCAATTCTGCGCTTTAGTTGCTTGGTCCATGTTAAAAGTTTATTACGGTTATTTAATCTGTTATTTATCAATCTTATATGGCTGACCTTCGGATAACGTCCGCGGGCTTGCGGGGGCTGACGCCTTTAGGCGGAAGGCCTTAGCCAAAAAACGTGCAAAGATACATTAAAAATTTGTTTTTTTTTACTACCTTTGCTTGCAAATTTTTCGGGGACGACCGAAGAGGGGAGAATTAAATAAAACAAAGCGAAATGGAAGATTTCGGGACTGGAAAAGAGGAAGTTTACAGTGAGGCGGTTCGGGCCGGCAAGCGGACTTATTTCATGGACGTGAAAGAGACCAAGGGCGGCGACCGTTACATCACCGTTACGGAGAGCAAACGTCATTTCGACGAGACCACGGGGCGTTTCGTTTACGAAAAGCACAAAATCTTTCTGTACCGGGAGGATTTCGATAATTTCCGGAAAGGCTTGGACCAGGCGATTCGGTTTGTTGAAACCGGCGAATATCCGGAACGGACGGAGGCGGAGGCCGACCGTTCGTCGGAGTGGCGCGATTTCAACGCGGATTTCTCGGAAACGTTGGGCTAACCGTTACGGTATAGCCAGACGAGCTGTCCTTGCCAACAGGACGGCTTTTGTTGTTTTAAGAAGAAAGGAAAAACATGGGAAAAATCATAGCCATCGCCAATCAGAAAGGCGGCGTGGGCAAGACGACGACCGCCATCAATCTGAGCGCGGCCTTGGCGGCTTTGGAGAAGAAAACGTTGCTGATCGACGCGGACCCGCAGGCCAACGCCACGTCGGGTTGCGGCTTCAATCCCGATTCGATACGGGAAAGCGTTTACGACTGTTTGGTCGAGCAGGCCGACCCTAAGAAATTGATTCTCAAAACGCCGACCAAAGACCTGTATCTGCTGCCGTCGCATATCGATTTGGTGGGGGCGGAACTGGAACTCGTGGGCTTGCCGCAGCGGGAAACGATATTGCGGCGTTGCCTGGCCGCCGTGCGCGACGATTACGATTTCATCGTCGTGGACTGTTCGCCCTCCTTGGGGCTCATCACGACCAACGTGCTGACGGCCTCCGACTCGGTCATCGTGCCCGTGCAATGCCAGTACTATGCGTTGGAGGGCTTGACGAAACTGCTCAATACGATCCGTATCATCCAGAGCCGTTTCAATCCGGGCCTGCAGTTGGAAGGGTTGTTGCTGACAATGTACGATTCGCGCACGCGCCTGTCGAAACAGGTGGTGGAGGAAGTGCGTTCGCATTTCCATCAGTTGGTGTTCGAGACGTTGATACACAATAACACGAAGTTGGCCGAGGCCCCCAGCCACCGCGAGAACATTCTGGCCTACGACATCAACAGCGCGGGAGCCGTCAACTATCTGAACCTGGCGAAGGAAATCCTGCGGAGAGAAGAAGAGAAACAAGCGGCGGCGGAAGCGGCGGCCGCGCAAAAACAGGGAGATACGATATGAGCGGAAAGAACAAGAGAAATGCGTTGGGACGCGGCTTGGACGCGCTGTTGGGCGACAGCGGTTTCGGCCTCAACGCGCCCGATATGACGGCGGACAGCCCGGTGTTGCCGCAGAAAGACGACCGGCAGACGCTGCGCCATGCCTATGAGGAAGCCGAGCAGAGCGTTATCGGGGCCATCGCGGCCATCGACATCGATTTGATAGACGTCAATCCGCAACAGCCCAGAACGCAGTTCGACGAACAGGCCTTGCAGGAATTGTCCGACTCCATCAAGGAACACGGCATCATCCAGCCGCTGACGGTGCGCAAGCACGGCAAACGCTACCAGCTTATTTCGGGCGAACGGCGGTTGCGCGCCTCCAAGCGGGCGGGGCTGACCGAAGTTCCGGTATATATCCGTATGGCCAACGAGAACGAGATGCTGGAGATGGGTTTGGTGGAGAATATCCAGCGGGAGGAATTGAACGCGATGGATATCGCGCTGTCGTATCAGGCCTTGGCCGACGCCTATCAATACAGTCAGGACGAAGTGAGCAAGCGGGTCGGGAAAGACCGCAGCACCGTCACGAACTATATGCGTTTGTTGAAACTGCCGGCCGAAGTGCAGCTGGCGTTGAAGAACAACGAAATCAGCATGGGGCACGCGCGCGCCCTGTTGGCGGAGGAAAACCCGAAGAAACAGGTGGATTGGGTGCGCCGCATCAAGGAGAAGGGCCTTTCGGTCCGCGCCGTGGAACAGGGCTTGCGTCAGGAGAAGCCCGCCCGTAAGACGGCGGCGGATGCCAAGCCGGCCTTGCCGGAATGGTGTGTGGAAGACAGCCGGAAGTTGTCCGAGAAGTTGGAAACGCCGGTGGAAGTGCGCAAACAGAAGGGTGGAAAAGGCAGTTTGCAGATTCATTTTTCTTCCGAAAAGGAACTGCGGCAGATATTGAACCGGCTCAATGCATAGCGGATTCCGGTTGTTGGTGGCGGGCTTCGTATGGACGGCGGCGTGCGCCTCTTTGGGCGCGCAAGACCGTTATGCCGTCGATTGGCAGGAAGCTTGGCACGGCAGCGACCGTCTATCCTTACAGCATACGGCTTTCGAACGGAGCGAGACGCCCATATCCGACGGCGTCGGCAACTGGTATTACGAAGACGTTTACGCTTGGACGGTTGCGAAGCCGAAACCGGATGCCGATACGTTGCCCCGTCCCAAGAACACGATGTCGGCCAAAGAGGCGCGCAAGGCCATGACGTTTGCCGAACGCAACAGCGGCGCGTTCCGTACCAAAAAACACGGCGGCGTCCGTTCGCCGGGCATCGCGGCGCTCTGTTCGGCGGTGGTGCCGGGCTTGGGGCAATGCTATAACGCACAGTGGTATAAGCCGCCCGTCATCTATGCCGGCGCCGCCGTCATCGCGTATTTCGCCGATTTGAATTTTAAAGGGAAAAGGCTTTACGAGCAGGAAATAGACAAGCGCTATTACCATGCGGACGAAAGCATCTGCAATCCGGAACTGGCCGGGCAGACCTACGACGAATTGTTGCGTCTGCGGAATTACTACGAACAGAATTTTGAATTGACGCTGATTATAGCCGGCGTGGTGTATTTCTTGAATATCATCGATGCGGTGGTGTATGCCCATCTGTTCGATTTCAACGTGTCGCCCAATCTGGCCATGCGTCTGGAACCTTATGCCGCACCCGCTCCGGCGGGCTTGGGCGGTTCGGTGCCCTGGGACATGGGGTTCCGGCTTTGTATGAAATTTTAAGGTGCTGTTATGGAAAATACGGGGAGGCCTTTGCGTATCGCCCTCTTGGGGTATGGCCGCATGGGGCGGGAAATCGAGAAAGTGGCGTTGGAACGGGGGCATGAAATCGTTTGCAGGATAGATTCGGAACCGGATTTTGACGTGCAGGCCGAGGCTTGGCGGAGGGCGGATATGGCCATCGAGTTTTCGGTGCCGTCGGCGGTCGTGGCCCATATCGAAAGGTGTCTGTCGGCGGGCAAGCCCGTGGTGGTCGGCACCACGGCCTGGCAACACGAGGAAGCGCGGCTGCGTGCGCTTTGCGCGGCATCGGGCGGGGCGGTGGTCGCGGCCGCCAATTTCAGTGTCGGCGTCAATATCTTCTTGCAATTGGTCAAGCGGGCGGGCGAATTGTTCCGTCAGCAGCCGCAATATAGCGGAAACATTACCGAAACCCACCATATCCATAAGTTGGACGCCCCCAGCGGTACGGCCGTGAGCATGAACGCGGCCCTGGCGCAAGGCGGCTATCCGGCCGTGCCCATCGCGTCCGAGCGGCGCGGCGAGGTGGTCGGCATTCACGGTTTGGTTTTCGGGTCGGAACAGGATAGCATCGAAATCCGCCATGAGGCCAAGTCGCGGGCGGGTTTCGCGTTGGGCGCCGTCGTCGCCGCCGAATGGCTCCGCGGGCGCAGCGGTTGGTACGGCATGGCCGAGGTATTGGGATTCTAAAAGCGGGCAAAAGAAGGACTATGAGGATTAGGATGAAGTCGCGGTGGAAGCGTAAGGGCGTTTGGGCCGGATTGATGTTGATGTTGTGCATGGCCGTCGGGCAGGCCTCGCCGCAGCCGCTGTTCAATGCCGACAGTCTGTTGGCGCAGATGACGCTGGAGGAGAAAATCGCCCAGATGATGGTGGTGCGTTGCGGCAGCGGTTACGACCCCGCCACGGTGCAGGATATGCAGGTCAAGATAGGGCGTTACGGTTACGGCGGGCTCTGTTTCTTCAAGGGCAACGCCTGGGATGTCTATCGCGCCGTGCGCGCCTATCAGACCATCGCCAAGATACCGCTTTGGATCAGCATAGACGGTGAATGGGGGCCGGCCATGCGGCTGACGGACGTGGAACCGTTCCCGATGCAGCAGACGCTGGGCGCGATACAGGATACGGCCTGGATTAGCCGGATGGGGGAAGCCGTCGGCTGGCAATGTCGGGAACTGGGCATTTCGTGGAACTTCATCCCCGTGTTGGATGTCAATTCCAATCCGCTCAACCCCGTCATCAATATGCGTTCGTTCGGCGAAGACCCGCGTTGGGTGGCCGCACACGGCGCGGCCTATGCGCGCGGGATGCGGTCGCAAGGCGTGGTCGGCTCGCTCAAGCATTTTCCCGGGCACGGCGACACCGAGAAGGACTCCCATTATACGTTGCCGGAAATCAAGCACGATGCGGCTTATATCGACAGTGTGGATTTGTTGCCGTTCCGCGCGCTGATGGCCGACGGGGCCGAGGCGGTCATGGTCGGGCATCTGCGCGTGCCGGCCATCGATGCCAAGGGGCCGGCCTCCCTGTCCAAAATATGGATAAAGGACTATCTGCGCCGCCGTATGGACTTCCGCGGGCTGACCGTGACCGACGGTTTGGAGATGAAAGGCGTGGCCGATGGCGTGAAGTGGGGCAGCGGCGAGGTGGAAGTGCGGGCCGTGGAAGCGGGCGAAGACGTGCTGCTGTTGCCGGCCGCGCCGGAAGCCGCCATCAAGGCCATCTCGCGGGCGGTGCGCAACGGGCGCGTGCCGGTGGCGGCCATTGATTCGGCGGTGCGCCGCATTTTGAAACTCAAGGCCGAGACTTTGGGCGCGTTTGCGTTGCGCTCGGCCGCTGCGGAGGACTTCCGCCCCATGGCTTACGGCGATTCGGCGGCCTTGTTGCAGGCGTTGAACAACCCGCAGATCCAGGCCCTGCAAAACGAACTCTATGCCAAGGCCCTGACGGTGGTGGCGGATGCCAATGGCCTGCTGCCGTTGCAATCCGTCCGCTATCCGGCCAAACTCTGTCTCCATATCGGCGATTATGCCAATAGCGTGGAGACGCGTCAGGCCACGGGCGCGTTGACGTCGGACGATTTCGGCCGGATGTTGGCGCGCTATGCCGATTTCGACCACTACTACATCGACCGTCAGACGTCGCCCGACAGTCTGCCGGCCTTGTTGGACGATTGGCGCCGTTATGATTTGGTGCTCATAGACTTGGGCGGTACGAGCCCTTATCTGAACCGCCGTTACGGCATCACGGACGCCACATTGCAACTCCTGCGGCGGTTGCAGGACTTGCCGGGCCAAAGGGTGTTGGCTTCGTTTGCACCGCCCTATGCGTTGGCGTTGTTCGACACGCTGGCGTTTTCGACCGTGGTCTGCGGCTATCAGGATGTGCCGGCCGCGCGTACGGCCATGGCGCAGCTGCTCTTCGGCGGCATCGCGGCGCAGGGCCGTCTGCCGGTGCGGGTCGGCACGCGTTATCCGCTGGGGACGGGGCTGAGCACCGAGGTCACGTCGCTTTCCTATGGCTTGCCGGAACAGGTCGGCTTCCACAGCGCGGATTTCGATGTTGTCGATTCATTGGTGCGCCACGGCATCGACACGGCGGCCTATCCGGGCTGCCAGGTGTTGGTGGCCTATAAGGGCAAAGTGATTTACGACAAGAACTTCGGGCATTTCACTTACGAGCGCAAACAGCAGGTGGGCGACGACGACCTCTACGACCTCGCGTCGCTGACCAAGGTGTTGGCCACGACGGTCGCCTATATGCAGCTTTACGACCGCGGTTTCTACCGTTTGGACCAGGCGATTTCGCGCGCCGTGCCGCGCCTGCTAAGGACCGACAAGCGGAACATCACGTTCCGGCGGCTGTTGGCGCACGAGTCGGGCTTGAAACCGAGCCTGCTGACGTCCAAACCCGACAGTTACCCGAAGCGGGATTATCTGAGCGATGAACGGAACGAAGAATATATATGGCCCGTGGCCGACAGCCTCTACCTGCACCGGCGCGCACGGCGCGAACTGCGCGAGGAGATGGACGGTATGCCGTTGGGGCGGCCTACCTACCAATACAGCGATTTAGGCTTCCAGTACCTCTACGAGGCGTTCCGTTTTCTGACGGACGAGGATTTGGAAAACTATGTGCAGCGGCATTTCTACGATAGTCTGGGCTTGCGGCGGCTGACCTACCGGCCTTTGGAGAAGTTCCCGTTGGCGCGCCTTGTGCCGACCGAGAACGATACGGCCTGGCGGCACCGCACCATCCGCGGCTATGTCCACGACCCGATGGTGGCCATTTTCGGCGGGGCGGGCGGCTCGGCGGGGCTGTTCGGTACGGCGCACGATGTAGCCGTTATGGCGCAGATGCTGTTGTGGAACGGCCGGTACGGCGGGTACCGCTATATCGACAGCGCGACGGTGGCTTTGTTCAGCAGTTCGGCCTTCTCGTCGGCCAAGAACCGGCGCGGCGGCGGCTTCGACAAGCGGCCTTTGGAAGCGGATGCGCCTTCGCCCTGCGCGTTGTCGGCTTCGGCGTCGAGTTTCGGACACAGCGGGTTTACGGGCACGTATTTTTGGGTTGACCCGGAAAAGGACATCGTCTATGTGTTCCTGTCCAACCGCGTGCATCCTTATCCCACGCCCAATCTGTTGCTGAGGTTGAGCATACGGACCGATATTCAGGATTATATCTACGGATTGTGGCGGAATCTGCCGGAGAACCGGCTTGAAGAACCTGTGGAAGAACCCTTGGCGGCACCGGAGCAGGAAAGCCTACAGGAAGACACAGCCGCCGATGTTGTCGGCGACGGCCCCGGTGACGCTGTGCAGGCAGTTGACCCGGTTTTGGAGGCGGAGTAAGCCGAGGAACGCGAAAATCAAGGCTTCCTTGTAGTCGATGAGTTGCGGTCGGTCGGCCTCGCAGACGAGTTGCGGACAGGCCGCGCGGATGCGTTCCACGAGAAAGCGGTTGAACGCGCCGCCCCCCGTGATGAGCATACGGCCTTTCTGGCGGCAGACCGCGCCGATTTGCGCCGCGATGTGTTCCACAAACGTGCGGAGCAGGTCGGCTTCGGAATAACCTTGTGCTATATAATTAAGGTAGAGCGGCTGTTGAACGCGCTCGAACCATTCCCGTCCCAATGATTTAGGCGGTGCTTGCCGGTAGAAATCCAAGGCGTCGAGTTCGGCGCGGAGGGCGGCGATGTTTTGGCCGGCGGCGGCCTGTTCGCCGTTGCGGTCGAACGCCAGGCCGATGCGTTGCGCCAAGCTGTTCAGCACCATATTGCAGGTCGTGATGTCGAACGCGATGCGGCGGCCGTTTTCCTCATACGAGATATTGGCGATGCCGCCCAAATTGAGGCAATAGGTATATTGGCCGAACAGCAGCCGGTCGCCGATGGGTACCAAGGGCGCCCCTTCGCCGCCCAAGGCCACGTCCTTGTCGCGGAACTTGCAGACCACGGGCAAGCCGCAGGCCGCCGCCACGGCCGCCCCGTTGCCGATTTGCAACGTCAGCCCTTTGTGCGGCTCGTGAAAGACCGTATGGCCGTGCATGGCCACGGCCTGCGCCCTTAAACCGTGCCTTTGGATGAAATCGCGGATGCGCTCGCCCACATAGCGGCCATATTCCACATCCAACAAACTCAGTTCCAGTCCGGAAAGCCGGTGCGCGTTCGCCAGCCGTTCGCGCCAGGCGTCGGGATAAGGTTGGCTTTCAGCCGCCTCGATATGGAATTTCAGGCCGTCGGCCGTTTCGAAAACCACGGAAACCAAGTCCAGGCCGTCTAACGAACTGCCGGACATCATGCCGATGATACGGTAGGGGAAAGAGAGGGTCATAAGCCTTTGACGTGCGGTTTGCCGGCCACGAAGTCTTTGAGATAGAACGGTACGAAATAGGCCGTGTCTTCAAATACGCCCTCCATATAGGCGCGCGTTGCGGGAACGGCCATATAGCGGGCGTTCGGTTCCCAGCCGGGCAGGAACAGCATATCGGGACGCTGCCCCAATACCGCGCGGCATTTTTCGGCGCCGTTGCCTAGGAAATAGAGCTTCTGTCCCGGCGAAACGAGATATTCCGCATAGGATTCGGGCGTCACGATATCGGCCTGCACGTCGCGCACGATGTCGCCCGTTCCCGTATAAAGGCCGGCATAGACCTCCATGCGGCCCGCGTCGGTCATGGGGCAGAACAAGGCCCGCGCCACCGTGTCCGCGTCAAAACTGCGTGCGGCCTCCATGGCCAGGGCCTGCAACGGACTGATGGCAATCAGCGGTTTGTCCAACGCATAACACAGCCCTTTGGCCGAGGAAACGCCGATGCGCAGGCCGGTGTAGGAACCGGGCCCCTTGCTGACGGCTACGGCATCCAGGCCGGCCGGCCGCAGACCGCTGTCCCGCATCACTTCGTCCACGAATGTGAGCAAGAGGGCGGCATGGTCGCGCGTGGCCGCCTTTTCACGGGCGGCCGCTACTTTTCCATTGCGGCACAAGGCTACGGAAAGCGTGTCGGTGGAGCTTTCCAGCAGCAGAATCGTCGGGCTTGTCATGACCAACTATAATTTGAGAGGATGCAAAATTAGCGTTTACCGTCTTAGGGATTTTTCCGTTTTTGAAATTTTATCGACAAACGGCTGTTGGGAATCATGGAAAACTCTGTATATTTGTAATAGGGTTCGATAGAGGTGTCGAAACCTATAAAATGTTGAAAAGCATATAAATGAGTATGAAAAAATTACGGATTCTGAACCTGTCGCTGGTGGCGGCGGTTCTGTGTTTCGGTATGTCGGCCTGTCGGTGGGTCAACGGTAATGGCGACAATGTCAACCGGGGAACCGGCGTCGTGGTCGAACAGACGTACGAAGTGAAGGACTTTTCGGAACTTCATCTGTCCTCTTATATGTATGTGACGTTGCATCACGGGGATGCGCCCGCCCTGACCATCAAGGCCGACGAGGCGGTGCTGCCGCTGTTGGGCGTTTCGAGCCGCCGCGGCCGCCTATGGATAGGCGTGGACGACGAGGAAGGCTACGACCAGATGCTGAACCGGAATATGCGCATCGATGTCGATGTCACTTACACGGATTTGAAGGAACTCATGTGTACGGGAGCCGTCATGCTGACGCTGACGGATACGTTGCGGAGCCCGAACCTTGAAATCGCATTGTACGGCGCGTCCGTGCTCAGTGGCGCGGTGGCGGTCGAAGACCATCTGAATGTCACGGTCGTCGGCGCGTCTTCGTTGCAACTGTCTTATTTGGAAGCGAACCGCGTGGAGTCGGAGGTGACGGGCGCTTCGTCGGTGGAACTGACCGGCCAGGCCCGCTGGGCGGAACTCGCGTTCGTGGGTTCATCCATGTTCAAGGGGGAAGCCTGGGAAGTGGATTCGCTGACGATTTCGGTGCGCGGAGCCAGCACGGCCACGGTCAATGCCCGTCACGGCCTGTGGGCGGAAGCGCGCGGCGCGAGCAAGATTTTCTATGTCGGCGAACCGGATACGTTGGAAATGACCACGACGGGCGCGTCGCGTATCCAGCCGCGGTAGGCGTTTGGGAAAATAAATGGGGAAGGCATTTGCAATTTTCCTGAAAATTGCCTACTTTTGCGCTTCCTAAATTGAAAGGTCAGAATTATGGCAAAGAAGAATAAAGAAGCTCGCGTTCAGGTTATTCTGGAATGCACGGAGCACAAGGCATCGGGTATGCCCGGCACTTCGCGGTACATCACTACCAAGAACAAGAAGAACACGCCGGATCGGTTGGAGTTGAAGAAATACAATCCGATTCTGAAGAAAGTAACCGTTCACAGAGAAATTAAATAGTTGAAGCGTCATGGCAAAGAAAGTTGTTGCAACCCTGAAGACCTCTACCGGTAAGGATTTCGCCAAGGTAGTGAAAGTGGTCAAGTCTCCGAAAACGGGCGCTTATGCTTTCAAGGAGGAGATTATACCGAATGATAAAGTTAAGGAATATTTCGCGCAGAAATAGGATAGAACTTGTTATATTATAAAGGGTTTAATGTGTAAGAGAGCCGCGCCATGCGGCTCTCTTTTTTGTGTTTATGGGATTCTTTAGTTTATTCTCCAAAGAACGTTCGAAAGACGGGCAGGATACGGCGAATCTGGATGCCGGGCTGAGCAAGACCAAGGAGAGCGTTTTCAAGAAAATCACGCGGGCGGTGGCCGGCCGGTCCAAGGTGGACGATGCCGTGCTGGACGAAATAGAGGAAGCCTTGGTGACCTCGGATGTGGGCGTGGAAACGACCGTCCGGATTATCGAACGTCTGGAAGCCCGCATCGCCAAGGAACATTACCTGAACGCCTCCGAGTTGAACCGCGTGCTGTGCGAGGAGGTGGAAGCCTTGCTGGCCGGCAGCGAGACGCCCGATTTCGCCGCCAAGGCGGAACAAAAGCCCTATGTCATCATGGTGGTGGGCGTCAACGGCGTCGGCAAGACGACGACCATCGGCAAATTGGCTTACCGTTTCAAGCAGGCCGGCGCTTCCGTCGTGTTGGGCGCGGCCGATACGTTCCGTGCGGCGGCGGTGGAACAGTTGCAGGCCTGGGGCGAACGCGTCGGCGTGCCGGTCGTGGCGCAGGCCATGGGCGCGGACCCGGCTTCGGTGGCTTTCGATACGCTCAAGTCGGCCGTGGCCAAGCAGGCCGATGTCGTCATCGTCGATACGGCGGGCCGTCTGCACAATAAAATCAACCTGATGAACGAACTTTCCAAAATCAAGCAGGTCATGAAGAAAGTCGTGCCCGATGCACCGCACGAGGTGCTGTTGGTGTTGGACGCTTCGACGGGGCAGAACGCCATCGAGCAGACGAAACAGTTTACGGCCGCCACGGAAGTCACGGCCTTGGCGTTGACCAAATTGGACGGTACGGCCAAGGGCGGCGTCGCCATCGGGATTTCCGACCAGTTCCAGGTGCCGATACGCTATATAGGCGTGGGCGAGAAAATGGAAGACCTGCGCATCTTCGACAAGCACGAATTCGTACAATCGTTGTTCATGTAAGACCGGTTTATGGCTACGCTCAAACTCATCAGCTTAGGCTGTTCCAAGAATACCGTCGATTCGGAAGTCGTGCTCGCGCACGTGCTGCCCGCGCAGTGGACGTTGTTGCCCACCGACATCGCCAAGCATCCGGATGTGTTGCTCATCAATACCTGCGGCTTTATCGGCGACGCCAAGCAGGAGTCCATCGATATGATTCTGCGCGCCTGTATGCTGAAAACCAAACGGCGCATACGGAAACTGTACGTCATGGGCTGTCTGGCGCAACGCTACGGGCAGGAGTTGGCGGCCGAAATTCCGGAGGTGGACGCTTGGTTCGGCGTGCGGGAGCCTGAAAAGGTGATTGCGGCCATCGTGGGCGAAGACGTGGCGGCGGCCGGGGGGTACAATCCCGAACGGCGCGCGCTGACCACGCCCGCGCATTACGCCTATCTCAAGATTTCGGAGGGCTGCGACCGCCAGTGCGCGTTCTGCGCCATCCCGTTGATTCGGGGCAAGCATATCTCCCGTCCGATGGAAAGCCTGCTGAAAGAGGCGGAGGATTTGGTGCGGCAAGGGGTCAAGGAACTCATATTGGTGGCGCAGGACGTGACGTATTACGGCTTGGATATATACGGTCGGCAGCGCATCGCCGATTTGGTGAAGGCTTTGGCGCGCATAGACGGCCTGCGTTGGATCCGTCTGCAATACCTCTATCCGCATTCGTTTCCGGAAGATTTGTTGGACGTGATGCGCACCGAACCCAAGGTGTGCGCCTATATCGACATTCCGTTGCAGCATATCGCCACGCCGGTGCTGCACGATATGCAACGCGCCACCGACAAGGAGAAAACGACGGCCCTGTTGCACAAGCTCAAGGCGGCCTTGCCGGAAGCCGTTTTCCGTACCACGCTCATCGTCGGCTTCCCGACCGAAACCGAGGCGGCCTTCGAAGAGTTGAAAGCCTTTGTCAATGAATTCCGCTTCGACCGCTTGGGCGTGTTTACCTATTCCGAAGAAGAGGGGACGCCTGCGGCCGCCCTGCCGGACGCGGTGCCGGCCGAGGAGAAGGAACGCCGTGCCGATGAAATCATGCGCTTGCAGGAATCCATCTCGCTCAGCCTGAACGAAGCCCGTGTGGGCAAGGTGTTCGAAGTGGTTATCGACCGCGAGGAAGGCGACTATTATATCGGGCGCACGCGCTACGATTCGCCGGAGGTGGACGATGAGGTGCTGATTTTGCGGGAAGAGGGCAAGTTGCAAATCGGCGGTTTCTACGAAGTCCGCATTACGGAGGCCGAGGTTCACGACCTGTACGGCCGGGTGGAGAAAGCCTGTTAGGGGCGGATATCTTATAAAAAAAAGGCCGTCCCATGCGGGACGGCCTTTTTTGTCACGGTACAAACACCGTTCGGCATATCCTATTTGTTTACCTGGAATTTGGTTACACCGTTCTTGATGAAGTCAACAATCTGGTTGGCGGCGGCCAAACCGGCGTTGATGTTGGCTTCGGCCGTTTCGGCACCCATCTTCTTGGGCGTGGAGAAATAGCGCGTGGGGAATTTCTCGGCCAGTTCGTCGTGGTTACCCGGCTTGATGTCGGTTACATAACGGAAGTCGGGACGGTCGTTCAGCAAACGGACCATGTCGGCTTCGTTGATGACTTCCTTGCGGGCGGTGTTCACCAGCATGGCACCCTTGGGCATACGGTTCACCAAGTCGTAGTTGATGGAGTTGGTGGTTTCTTTCGTAGCCGGGATGTGCAACGAAATCACGTCGCAGGTGCTGTAGAGTTCTTCAGCCGAACCTACGGCCTTCACGCCGTCTTTTTCAATCACTTCTTTCGGGCAGAAAGCGTCGAAGGCATAGATGTCCATGCCCAGCCCCTTGGCCACGCGCGCCACATTGCGGCCTACGTTACCGTAAGCGTGGATACCCAGTTTCTTGCCCTTCAGTTCGGCGCCCGTACCCGGGTTGAACAGGTTGCGGTTCATGTAAATCATCAAGCCGGCGGCCAATTCGGCTACGGCGTTGGAGTTCTGCCCCGGCGTGTTCATCGCCACAATCTTGCGTTCGGTGCAAGCGGCCAAATCGAGGTTGTCGAAACCGGCACCGGCTCTCACCACGATTTTCAGGTTCTTGGCGTGGTCGATGACTTCTTTCGTCACCTTGTCGGAACGGACGATCAACGCGTCGGCATCGGCAACCGCCGTGTAAAACTGTTGAACATCGGTGTATTTTTCGCAAAGCGCCAGTTCAAAGCCGGCACCTTCCACGATTTTGCGGATGCCGTCAACCGCGGCTTTGGCGAAAGGTTTTTCAGTCGCAACTAAAACTTTCATTTTAAAGATGTTTTTACGGCGCGTTATAACAGGTAATCTACTGCGTTGAACCTCTTTCGCCGCTTTGGTCACGTACTTCAGTACGCTCCCTCAGGTCTAAAGAGGTTCGCCTTGTATCTTACCTATTCTAACGTGCCTATTTGTTTATAATATTTTTTCGGTGTTTAAACAAAGGAGGGAACATATGATGTCCCCTCCTTATAGCCTTAATCAAATCGATTAAGCGTTCTTCTTCGCGTATTCCTGCATGCAGTTGATCAAAGCCTGTACGCTTTCCTTCGGGCAAGCGTTGTAGATGGAGGCGCGGAAACCGCCCGTGGAGCGGTGCCCCTTGATGCCCACCATGCCGGCGGCCTTGGCGTATTCGAGGAAGTCGGCTTCCTTGTCTTTGTATTTGTCTTCCATAACGAAGCAAACGTTCATTCTGGAACGGTCGGCCTTGTCGATAATCGTACCCTTGAACATCGGGTTGTTGTCGATTTCGTTGTAGAGCATTTCGGCCTTTTCGATGTTCATTTTTTCGATGACTTTCAGACCGCCCATGCTCTTGACCCACTTCAAGGTTTCGTACATCATGAAGATCGGGAATACAGGCGGCGTGTTGAACATCGAACCGTCTTTGATGTGCGTGCGGTAGTCCACCATCGTCGGCAACGGACGTTCCACTTTACCGAGGATGTCTTCGCGAACGATAACGACGGTCAGACCCGCGGGGCCGACGTTCTTCTGGGCGCCACCGTAAATCAGGCCGTATTTGCTGATATCGACGGGACGGCTCATGAAGTCGGACGACATATCGGCTACGAGCGTAACGGGGCTGTCGATGTCTTCCTTGATTTCGGTACCGTACAGCGTGTTGTTCGTCGTGATGTGGAAATAGTCAACGTCCGTCGGGATTTTCCAGCCCTTCGGGATGTGGTTGTAAGTCGTTTCCTTGGAAGAAGCTACGATTTCAACTTCGCCGAAATATTTGGCTTCTTTCGCGGCTTTGGCAGCCCAACCGCCCGTTTCCAGGTAAGCGGCTTTCTTGTTCAACAGGTTGAACGGCACATAGAGGAACTGCGTGCTGGCGCCACCGCCGAGGAACAGAACGTGATAGCCTTCGGGAATGTTGTAGAGTTCTTTCCACAGGGCTACGGATTCGTCCATAATGGCTTGCCATTCCTTGCTGCGGTGCGATACTTCGATCACGCCCATGCCGGTACCGGCGAAATCTTTCAGAGCTTCGATGCCGGCTTGGATGGCAGGCTTCGGCAATACGCAGGGACCTGCGTTGAAATTGTGTGCTACTTTCATAACGATAGTTATTTAATGGTTAATTATTCTCCTTAGTTTCAGGCGTCGCGCCGACGGGGCCGCACGCATCGCATGAACAATGCAAACTTAGCCCAAATTTTCTAATTTTCAAAGAAAAAAGCCGATAAAAAAATGTTTAGGGGAAATGCTTTTTTATTCGTATCTTTGCTCTTTTAGGGCTGACGTAAATCCGTCAGATAAAATGAATTGAAAAGCGTAGGAGTTATGGATGGAAAACGGGTGGCGCTGTTGGGCGCGTTGTGGATGGGACTGTGTCTGACCGGCGGGCCGGTATGGGCGCAGGCGTATCAGTTGTCCGGCGGCGAAACCAGGGCCCGGTCGGCTTCTCCCAAATATGCGTCGCAACTGGCGGCGTTTACGTCCGAATTCGATTTGAAATCGGAAGCGACGTTGCGGATAGGCCCGGCCATCCCGATGGGCGGTTTCAAGGCGCTGACGGGGCAGTCCGGTATCCCGCAGGGCGCAAAACTCGGCATTTCGGCCGATTTGTCGTATCAGTACTATTTCGTGCCTTATTTCGGTTTGGGCGTCGCGTTGGGCGCGCAAATCTTCGGCTATGATTTCAATACGGCCATTACGGAGTCCTATCCGGGCAAGTTGCATAAAACCGGCTGGGAGGTCTATTCGGCCGGCTTGTCGCTCAATGTGCGGATTCCGATTATTTCCAAGCTGTATCTGATAGGGCAGGTGCAGGGACGCTTCGGCTTCATGCTCAGTCCCATGGCGCAGGCGGTTGAGAAAATACCGGTGTACGATCCGGTTACGCATAAGAAAACCGGCACGGACCGCAACGTGGTCAAGGTCATGCGGCCTCAGACCAATATGGATTTCCAGTTAGGGACGGATTTCGGCCTGCAATACCGGGTGCAGAAGAACTGGTTGGTGCAGTTGTCGGTCGAATACCGTTACGGGGTGTTCCAGAACAGCCCCAAAAACACGAAGATACCGTTGGCGCAGGTCGAGGGCTTGGCTTTCCGTTATACCGCCTTGGGCATCAACCTCGGCGTGACCTATGCTTTCGGAAAGCCGAAAGAAGCTGACCATTAAACGAAAGGGAACACGATGAAAAACAAGGGATGCCGTTGGCTTTTGGGATTGTTGATGCTCGGCTTGCCGGGGTTGGAAAGCGTTTCGGCCGCCGGCTCCTTTTATGAATTGAAGCGGTCGGACGTGGCCTTTCATGCGGGCGCGGCCTTTCCGTTGGGCAAATTCGGCCAGGCCCCGTTCGGGCGCATAGACTACAACAACCGTACGCTGGATTGTAACGGCGCGAAAATAGGCGTGACCTATGGCGTGGCGTTCGATTTTTATGTGTTCAACGAATATTGCGGCCTTTTCATCACGTTCCAGGGACATTCCAACAAAACGGCGGCCCCGGCCGAGGCTTTCGGACCGGACCCTGCCACGACATTGGGCAAGCAGGTATGGACCACGGACGAGACCGACAAATGGACGGAGTTCATGGCCATGGCCGGCGGCACGTTCCGTTTCCCGTTGGTGGACTGGCTCGTCGGTACGGGACGCGTGGGCATCGGCTACGCCCATATGCTTTCGCCGTTTTACCGTTCGACCTCGGACGAACCGTATCGACACCTCCATTACACCTACGATTTCAGTTCAGGCTCCAAACCGGCTTTCGGCTATGCCGTGGGGCTGGGGCTTAAATTTCTCGTGACGCGGGGCTTCCATATCGACCTGAAGGCCGACTATATGGGTTCGACACCGTTCAATTTCGCCAATACGGAAGCGATGGTCTATGTCGAAAGCAAGTCGAAGCCCGAAGACGGCAAGGCGGAGGTCAAAGGCACGCAAACCGCCTATTCTTTCAAGGAAACGTTTTCGGTCGTGGATTTGAGTCTGGGCTTTACCATTGCATTCTAAGGCTTGACAATCATGCGCAGGGAAGAATTGTACGACAACGTGTTCAAGGCTTTTGAACGCGAGATGCCGGTGGCCGAAAGCGAACTGCATTTCCGGAACCCTTACGAACTGCTGGTGGCGGTCATGCTCTCGGCCCAATGTACCGACAAGCGCGTCAATCTCGTCACGCCCGCGCTATTCGAACGTTATCCCGACGCGTTGGCGTTGGCGTCGGCCGAAGTATCCGAAATCTATGACTATATCCGCTCCGTCTCTTATCCCAACAGCAAGAGCGCGCATCTTTCGGGCATGGCCAAACGCTTGGTCGAGGCGTTCGGCGGCGAGGTGCCGCAGACGATGGAGGAACTCACGAGTCTGCCGGGCGTGGGCCGCAAGACCGCCAATGTGGTCATGGCCGTGGCCTTCCATCAGGCGCGCATGGCCGTGGATACGCACGTGTTCCGGGTTTCGGCGCGCATCGGCTTGACGCGTCAGGCCAAGACCCCTTTGGAAACCGAGCGGCAACTGGTCAAATACATTGCGGAAGATAAATTGGGGCAGGCGCACCATTGGCTGCTGTTGCACGGGCGTTACGTCTGCACGGCGCGGCGGCCGCATTGCGCGCAGTGTTTCCTCACGCCCTGGTGCGCTTACTATAAGAAGAAAGAAGCATGAAATACTATATCATAGCGGGCGAGCCCTCCGGCGATTTGCACGGCGCCAATCTGGTGCGCGCCATAGTGACGCAGGATCCGTCCGCCGACATCCGTTTCTGGGGCGGCGACGCCATGGCCGAAGCGGGGCGGGGACGGGCCGTCTTGGTCAAGCATTACCGCGATTTGGCCTATATGGGCTTTTGGGAGGTGCTGACCCATTTGCGCATCATTCTCGGCAATATGGCCTTCTGTCGGAAAGACGTCGCCGCCTTCAAGCCGGACGCCGTCATCCTTATCGACTATCCGGGCTTCAACCTGCGCGTCGCCAAACATCTGTTCAAGCAGGGCTATAAAATCTACTATTATATCGCGCCGCAGATATGGGCTTGGCATACGTCGCGCGTCAAGCAAATCCGGCGTTATATCCGCCGGGTCTATCCCGTATTGCCGTTCGAGCCGGCCTTTTATGCGAAACACGGCGTGGAGGCCACGTTCCTCGGGCATCCGCTGTTGGACGCGATGGCGCGTTACCGTTTCGCCGACCCTCTGCCCGATGCGCCGCTCAAGGATGGGGAACGCCTGATTACGCTCATGCCGGGCAGCCGCAAGCAGGAAATCGAGAAGATTTTTCCGCTCATGCTGGCCGCCACGCGGCGTTTCCCCGAATACCGGTTCGCCGTGGCGGGCACGCGGCATATGGCGCCGTTCTATGCCCGTTACATGGACGGCTATCCGCAGATTCCGCTCGTCTATGACCGGGCCTACGACCTGCTTTCCGTCTCGACGGCCGCCTTGGTCAAATCGGGCACGTCCACGCTGGAGACCGCTCTGCTGGGCATTCCGGAAGTGGTGTGCTACAAGACCAGCGAAGTGTCGTACCGGATTGCGCGGCTGTTGGTCATGAACCGGATTCGTTTTATCTCGCTCGTGAACCTGATTATGGACCGGGAAGTCGTCAAGGAGTTGTTGCAGGGCGGTTTGACCGAGGCGAATATCGTGGCCGAGTTGGAGAAAGTCTTAAAAAATCCAAAAATAAGGGAAAAACAATTGTCTGATTATGAGGAGCTCCGGGAGAAATTGGGGCGGGAAGGCGCTTCAACGCGCGTGGCCGCTTCGATCATCGCGGATCTCGAACGTATATTAGTATGAGCATTATGAAAAAGATATTGGGTGCGGTAGTCCTTTGCGGGACGTTGTTGTGGATGGTCGGCCGGGCGTATGCCACCGACCTTTCGGTGCGGATTTTCTCCGAAAAGCCGTCGGCGGCCTATGTGTTTACGGCGGCCCTGGGCGTGTATTATATTTTCGATTCCGAAGAACAACGCCTCGTGGAATTGCACGAAGACCAGTCGGTGACCTTGCGCGTGGAAGCCGAGAACATTGCGGTATGGCAGGGCGACTCGCTGTTGGGCGTGTTCCCGTCGCTGTCGTTGGACGGCGAGGGGCTGAAAGCCATTTTCGCGATACATCCGGAGGGTGCGCCGGGCGAGGTGCGTTATTACGACGACCATTTGGAGGTGGGCGTGGAGAACGGCCGCCTGTTCCTGATCAATGTCGTGAATGTGGAGAACTATGTGGCCGGCGTAACCCAGTCGGAGGTGCGGAGCATCAGCGACAAATTGGATTTCTATAAGATACAGGCCATCATTGCGCGGACGTACGCCATCAACAATTTGCGGCGCCATGCGAACGGCGGCTATCATCTGTGCGACGGCGTGCATTGCCAGGTCTATAAGAGCCGCAACAATACGCCGCTGATTCTCACCGCGACGGTGCAGACGGCGGGGGCGTTGATTGTGGATACGGCCGACCAGGTCATCACGGCTTCGTTCTATTCCAATTCCGGTGGTGAGACCGTGGCTTCGGAAGACGTATGGCGTTACGAGATTCCTTATTTGCGTCCCGTGCGCGACACGTTCTCGATGAGTATGCGGAACGCCTTTTGGGTTAAGGAAATGAGCCGTAAGGAATGGCTGGATTTTCTGGAACGGCAATACAACTATCCGGTCAAGAACGCGACGATGCGCGACAGCGCTTTGACGTTCAAACAGATAAGAAGAAAAGTCTATTTTCCCAATCAAATACCGCTTAAAAACATTCGTCAGGATTTGAATTTGCGGTCCACTTATTTCTCGGTCTCCACGCAGGGAGACCAGGTGAGACTCACCGGTCGCGGCTACGGGCACGGCGTAGGCCTTAGCCAAGAAGGGGCGGTGCGTATGGTCGATTTGGGGTATTCGGTGGAAGACGTCATCCGCTTCTACTATACCGGCGTATCGATTAAGCACATGGACCAGCTTTCCATCGGCGATTTGAGCGACTGACGGCCTGATGCGGGGCATCCCGTACCGCTCGTCCTTTTGTTTCCTTTTCTTTTGTTACGCGGCAGGCCTGCTATGGGGTCTGTGCACGGACGGTTCCGGCCTTGAACCGTGGCCTGAGGCTTGGCTTTGGTCGCTGTGGGGGCTGGGCCTGGCGGCGGTGGGCGTGCTGTGCGGCAGCCGCCGGCCAATGTGGCGGGCCGTGGCCGCCGTATGCCTGGCCGTGGGCGGCGGTTATGCCAATGTGGCCTTGAGCCGCGCGGCGGGCGGCCGGTTGCCGGAAGCCTGTCTGGACGGTGGCAAGCGTCTTTACGACGTGGAGGTCTTGGATTTCGGCAAGGAAACGGCCAAGAGTTGGAAAAAGACCGTGCGCGTGTGGGCTTATGCCGAGGGGGACGGCGCATGGCGGCCGACCCGCGCCAAACTGTGTCTGTATTTTCAAAAGGACGGCACCGCCGCCGCGTTGGCGCCCGGCGACCGTCTTACGGTCCGTGCCGCCCCGGCCCCCTTCGATACGGCGGCTTATGCGGGGTACGCCCGCTATATGCACCGACGCTACATCTATGCGAGCGCCTATGTGCCACGGGGCGGTTGGGGCTTCGTAGGCGCGGATTCGGCGTCGGGGGCGGGGCGGCACACGGCGCACCGCTTGCGGCGCGCCGCCGGACGCCTGCAGGCCCGTTTGGCGGCCGGCTTGGACCACCCGCTCTTGGCCGAGCGCGAGCGCGGCATCGCCAAGGCCTTGGTCTTCGGCGACAAGTCGGATATGGACCCGGACGTCAGCCAGGCTTACCGCGATGCCGGCGTCGTACACGTACTCTGCGTGTCGGGCATGCACTTGGGCATCGTCTCGTGGGTGCTGATGCTGTTGCTCAAAGGCTTGCGCGGCCGCCGGGGGCGGTGGCTGCGTTTCGGCATCGTCTGCGGCTTTCTGTGGGGTTACGCGCTCCTGACCGGGCTGTCGGCCTCCGTCTGCCGCGCCGCCTGTATGTTCACGTTCGTGCAGGCCGGCCTCTGTCTCGGCCGCCGCCTGCCGGTGGAACGCTCGCTATTGTTGTCGGCCTGGCTGCTGTTGACGCTACGGCCCGACTGGTTGCTGGACCTCGGCTTCCTGTTGTCGTATCTGGCCGTGGGCGGCATCGTGTTCCTCTCGCCCCGCGTCTATCCGGCGGCCGTCGAAAAACGGAAATACTTGAAGAAAATCGTGGGGATGAGTGCCGTGTCATGGGCGGCGCAAGGGGCCACCGCCCCCTTGAGTCTGTGTTTTTTCGGGCAGTTCCCCGTCTATTTTTGGGTGGCCAACATGGTGGTCGCGCCCTTGGCCTCCGTCCTGTTGCCCGTCGGCCTGGTGGCCGGTCTGGTCGGGGTGTCGGCTATGGGTAACGGGTGGCTGACGGCCGCGTTGATGCAGGTGCTGCAATACGGCCTCGCGCTTATGAACGGTATGAGTCTGTGGATAGAGACATGGCCGGGCGCGGTCTGGCCGGTCGTCCTGTCGGGGATGGCCTGTGTCTGTTGTTACGGCATCCTCTACTGCGGCCGTCAGGCGGTCGTCCGTCGGGAAAAACGCTATCTGCCCTATGCGGGCGGGTT
>CAMXAS010000001.1 GCA_947179195.1 uncultured Bacteroidales bacterium | reverse complement strand
ACGGCCAAGTCCGCGGAAGTCGGGGCATAGTAGTCCGAACTGCGGCTCAGCAGGACGGTATGCCGTATCGTGTCGGTCGTCAGGCGGGCGTCCACCACCAGTATCGGCGCGTCGCCGCCCTTGAGGTCGATGTCGATTTCGTCCGTACAGGCCGCCATGCCCAGTACGAGGCCCATCAAGACCGTGCCGAAGGTTATTCTCTGGATTTTACGCATCGTTACCATCTGAAATTAAAGGTTATGGAAGGAACCGCCGAGAACAGGTATATCATCTCCGCATACGAACGGCCGGGATTTTCGGGGTCTTGTTTGAAACTGATGGTCCACGGGTTCTTGCGCGCATATACGTTGTAGCAACCCACCGACAAGTCCCAGGTAAAACGGCGGTTCGGGTCGGGTTTGGCGCGGAACGTGTAGCCGATGTCCAAGCGGTGGTAGTTCGGCATACGGTCGCTGTTGCGGTCGCCGTAAATCGGCACCCATTCGCCATCGACAATGGCCTTGCCGTGCGGGAAATTCGTCGGCAGGCCGGAGTAAAACACCCAGTTGAGGTTGATGCTGTGGCGCGGGTGCGGGTCGATGTTCAGCAAGACGGTCAGCGCGTGCGGCCGGTCGTAAGGCGAAGGGTAGGTCTCGCCGCGGTTCACGCCCTCGATGCGGCGCGTCGATTTGGAGAGCGTATAGCTGAGCGAGCCGTTCACGATGCCGCGCGTGCGTTTGAGCGAAACTTCCATACCGTAGGCCTGCCCCGTGCCGGAACGCACCTCGCCGTAGAGATAGCGGTTGCCCAATACGATGGCGTGGTCCTTGAAATCGACGACGTTCTGCAGGTAACGGTAGTAGAACTCGATGGAAGTCTCCCATTCGCCGTCCTTGAAATGTTTTTCAAAGCCGAGTGCGCCCTGGTCGGCGATTTGGGGCAGCAGCGTCGGGTTGGCCGGAAACCAAACGTCCAGCGGGTTGCCCGACGTGGAGTTCTGCGCCATCTGCGTGTATTGCATCGTGCGGGCGTAGTTCAGTTTGAGGCTCATCGTGCTGTCGATAAGCCAGCTCAAACCCACGCGCGGCTCTATGCCCCAATAGGTATGGTAAAATTTGCCTTCGGGATAGTAAAGCGCCTCGCTCACCTCGCCGTTGCGGTAATAATATACGGAGTCGGCGCCGATGTTGCTGAACGAACTCAGGCGCAGGCCGTATTTCAACAGGAAGTGGTCGCCTATGGACTGGTCGTTGCCGATATAAAACGCGTTTTCCAGCGCATGGAAACGTTCCTGCGTATAGCTCCAGCTGACGTTGGTGTCGATAAAGCCCATGGCTTCGAGCATATTGACGGTCACGTCACCCGGGTCGTAGATATGATAGGTGGACGTCAGGCCGAAGCGGAGCGTATGTTTGCCCAGCGTATAGAGGAAATCCACCTTGCCGCCGTAGTCGGTCGTATGCGCGTCCCAGTCCAGCGAGAACATCTCGGATTCCAAGCCCATCAGGTAGCGGTAGTCGCTGATGATGCCCGAAACGGTCATGACGAAATCGTCGGAGAAGAAATGATGCCAGCTCAGGTCGAGGGCCTTGTTGCCGTAGTCGGCGACGGCGTGCATGACGCTCATGCCGGCCACGTCGCGCCCCATGTAGCCCGACAGCGTCAACTTGTCCTTGCGGTTGCGGCTGCGGAACGAGAGTTTGGCGTTGGCATCGTAGAAATACAGCTTGACGCCCTTGATGTCGAACATCGGCAGGAAGGCGTCGAAGTACGTGCGGCGGCCGGACACCAAAAACGAAAGCTGGTCGTTCACAACCGGGCCTTCGACGGTCAGCCGCGTCAACAGCAGCCCGATGCCGCCCGTAATGTGGTAGCGGTGGTAGTCGCCCTCGCGCATCGTGGCGTCTATGACCGACGACAGCCGGCCGCCGAATTGCAGGGGCATATCGCCCTTATAGACCGTCGCGCCCTCGATCACGTCGTTGTTGAAAATGGAGAAGAAGCCGAGCGCGTGCGACGGATTGTAAATCGGGGCGTGGTCGAGCAGGATGAAATTCTGGTCGGGCGAGCCGCCCCGGACGCTGAAGCCCGAACTGCCCTCCGAGGTCATGATGATGCCGGGCAGGAACTGCACCGATTTGAGCAGGTCGGCCTCGCCCAACAGCGTGGGTTGTTTCTTGATGGCGGCCACGCTCAGTTGCTCCATGCCGACGATGTTGTTGCGCAGCTGTTGGCTTTGGCGGCTTTTGATTTCCACGCCGCTCAGCTGGCGGGCCGTGCCGTGCAGGTCGAACGTCAGTATGCGGTCGCGGTTGAGACGCAACGTGTCGTGGCGCGTTTCGTAGCCTAAAAAGCGTACTTCGAGCGCGTAAGTGCCGGCGGGGATGCGGAAATCGAACTTGCCTTGGGCGTCGGCCACCGCGCCGCTCTGCAAGGCCGGAATCCAGATGGCGGCCTGCGGCAAGGCCTCCCCGTTGTCGGCGTCGCGCACGGTGCCGTGCACGCGGACGGAGGTTGCGGTTGCGGTGTTTTGCGCCTGTACCCGCATCGGGAAAAGCAAGCATCCGATACATAGGGCCAGGCATAGGAAAAGCCGTTGGCTTGTGTCAGGCCGAAACATAAGATATATATAGTATCATAACCAGTAAAGGATATTTAGCCAAATATTGAACGGGTGGACGTTGGACGTTTGGAAATGCAGGCCGATGGGGCCGATGGGCGTGTTGTAACTCAGGCCCGCCGCCCCGCCGTAGATAAACTCGTTCAAATGGGTGATATCGCGGATGTCATAGACCGACATACCCGTGTAGCCGCGCAGCGATACATATAGGTTTTTCAGGATTTCGGCCTGCAGGTTCAGGTGGACGTTCCAAAAATGCTGCCCCTCGCTTTGGAACGGCAACAGGCCCGCGAAGTCGGTCAGTTGGACGCCGTTGCGCAAGCCGGTCAGACCGCCTTGATAAAACATATAGGGCGTCGGAATCGTGGTCGTGGTTTTCAGCAGGTTCGTCCCCAAGGCGAGCCCGGGATAAATCGAGAACCAACGTACGGGCGAGAACGCGAAGTCGAGGTAGGCGCGTGCCGTCAGGAAACGTTCGGCATAGGGCGCGGAGATGCCGAGGCCGATGGGGTAGGATACCTCGATGTCGGCCTTGATACCGTGTTGCGGGAAAAAGAGCCGGTCGTAGCTGTCGTGCAGGAAGAACAGATAGGGCATGGCATAGAAGAAGTTCCGCTGCCCGAAGTCCGTATCGGTCGTGAATTTCTCCTTGAAGTTATGGTAGTTCAAACGGACACCGCCGCCCAAAATGCTGCGCCGCCAGTTCGATTGGACGAAAAGGCTGATCCGGTGACCCTGCGACGAGAATTCGCTGGTCGGCGTGTTCGGGTCGTTCCAATCGTGATACAGTTTTTCGTTGTTGATGAAATAGAATTGATAGGCGGCCCCGATGCGGGGATGCCAAAATACGAAGTCGCCGTTGCGTTTCCATTTGGGCGTAAAGAGGAATTCCGCCTTGATGCCGGGCAAGCGCGAGAGTTCGCCGTCTATGCTCAGGCGGGTATTGGAAATGCCCAAATCACGGAACACCACGCCGGCCAACAGGGCGGCCGAACGTTGGTTGTCGTAGCGGAAACCGAAGCGGAACGCATTGGTCGGTTTCTCATCCACCGTGATTTTCAGCACCACCTGCGCCCGGTTGTTGGTGTCGGGCAGAAACGTGTAGCTGACGTTGTCGAATACCATCGAACCGTACAGCCGTTCCACGCCGCGCACGATATCGTCCTGTTTGACCCAGGCGTTGTGTTCGATTTGCAGGAACTGGTTGGCGAATTGCGGGCTGAATTTGGACAAGCCTTCGAATTGGATTTCCGACACATAGACGTTTTCCATCGTCAGGTGCGGATAACGGCTTATCTTTTGGGGCGTCGTTTGATAGGCGGCCAATTCTTCGGCCAGTTTCTTGAATTCGTCGTATTGGGCGCGGGCGGCCGCTTCGCCGCGGGCCAACAGCGAGTC
Organism: uncultured Bacteroidales bacterium; assembly: GCA_947179195.1. Taxonomy (GTDB): domain Bacteria; phylum Bacteroidota; class Bacteroidia; order Bacteroidales; family P3; genus CAMXAS01. The sequence continues at coordinate 35,472 of CAMXAS010000001.1, read as the reverse complement.
GGTGGCGCCGAAGCTGGAGGGGCCGTAACCGGTTAAATCAGGGGTGACGAGGATGCGGCAACGCTCCTTGTTTTTGGCGATTTTCGTCTTGGTGTGCATGAACAGCGACATTTCCAAGACGTTGGCCATGTTTTTCAGTTTGTCTTTGCCCTTGTATTGGAAGCCGACATCCACACCGATGATGTAATCGGCGCCCATCTTGATGATTTCTTCCACAGGAAAGTTATCGACGAGCCCGCCGTCCACGAGAATCATCGAGTCCTTCTCCACGGGGTTGAATACGCCGGGGATGGCCATACTGGCGCGCATGGCTTCGGCCAGGTTGCCGTCTTTGAGTACGATGGCCTGTCCGGTCAGCACGTCGGTGGCCACACAGCGGAACGGAATCTGGAGTTCGTCAAAACTGTTGAGCGCATAGGTGTTGGCCGTCAGCGTATAGAACAGGTTGTTGATGTGTTGCCCCTTGAGGATACCGATGGGCAGCAACGAGGATTTCTGACCGAACGGCAACGTGATGACGTATTGGTCGGCCGTGCGTTTTTCCGTCAGGGAGATATCGGAGCGGATGGCCTTGTCCGAGAGTAACACGTCCCAGTCGGCCGCGCGCAGGATGGAGTCCAATTCGGCCGCCGAATAGCCGTAGGCGTAAAGCCCGCCGATAATCGACCCCATGCTCGTGCCCGTGATATAGTCCACCGGAATGCCGAGTTCCTCTATGATTTTGAGGATGCCCACGTGGGCGATGCCTTTGGCGCCGCCGCCGCTGAGCACGAGCCCCACTTTGGGGCGGTTGGACTTGAGCGGTTTGGCCGCTGCCGCCGAGGCGGGGGCCGGTTCGTCGGCTACCGTGGCGCCGTAGCCGGCGGAAAAAAGCAGGAAAAGCCCCGCGAGTAGAAACGCAAAGAACCGCTTGCCGGCGGTCGGGATGACCGTCGGATGAAACGGATACTGAGCGGCGCGCGGTGCCATGGTTTCAAGGTTTCGTTAAAGATGGATAATAAGCAGAACGGACCGACGGAAGCCGCCGGCCCGTTCGAAGACAAGCCCTCCGCGCTTATTTCTTGCGGAAGTACTTGAAGTTTTTGCCGAGATAGCAGGCCGAGTCGCCCAACATTTCCTCGATGCGGAGCAGTTGGTTGTACTTGGCGATACGTTCGCTGCGGCAGGCCGAACCGGTCTTGATAAGGCCCGTATTCAGCGCCACGGCCAAGTCGGCGATCGTCGTGTCTTCGGTTTCGCCCGAGCGGTGGCTCATGATGGCCGTATAGCTGTGGCGGTAGGCCTTGTTGACGGCGTCAATCGTTTCGGACAGCGAACCGATTTGGTTTACCTTTACGAGAATCGAGTTGGCCACGTTGCGGTCAATCCCCATCTGCAGACGCGCCGAGTTCGTTACGAACAGGTCGTCGCCCACCAGTTGGCAACGGTCGCCGATGCGGTCGGTCAGCTTTTTCCAGCCGTCCCAATCGTCTTCGGCCATACCGTCCTCAATCGACACAATCGGGTAGCGTTTTACCCAGTCGGCCCAGAAGTCCACCATCTGGTCGGCCGTCAGTTTCTCGCCCGTCGATTTGTGCAGGTGATAAACCTTTTCTTCCGGCAGATAGAATTCGGAAGAAGCCGGATCCAACGCGATGAAGATATCTTCGCCCGGACGGTAGCCGGCTTTCTCGATGGCTTCCAAAATCACCTTGATGGCGTCTTCGTTCGATTTGAGGTCGGGGGCGAAACCGCCTTCGTCACCCACGCCCGTGCTGAGGTTCTGTTTCTTGAGCACGTTCTTGAGCGAATGGAAGATTTCGGCGCCCCAGCGGAACGCTTCGCTGAACGAGGGCGCACCCACCGGCATAATCATGAACTCCTGGAAGTCCACGTTGCTGTCGGCGTGGCTGCCGCCGTTGAGGATGTTCATCATCGGAATCGGCAACGTGCAGGCATTTACACCGCCTACGTAGCGGAACAATTCCTGGCCGGTTTCCTGAGCGGCCGCGCGGGCGCAGGCGAGGGATACCCCCAAAATCGCGTTGGCCCCCAATTTGCCTTTGTTGGGCGTGCCGTCCAATTCGTTCATGCGGGCGTCGATGGCGAGCTGTTCCGTCACTTCCATGCCTCTCAGGCCATCGTTCAATACTTCATTGACATTCTTTACGGCCTGCAAAACGCCTTTGCCGCCGAATTTATTCTTGTCACCGTCGCGGAGTTCCACGGCCTCGTGAACCCCGGTGGAGGCGCCCGAAGGCACCGCCGCGCGGCCGAACGCGCCGGCCGTCGTGAGAACATCTACTTCAACTGTCGGATTGCCCCGGGAATCCAAAATCTGACGGGCATAAATGTTTGCAATTGTGCTCATTTCTTTTCTGTTTTTGCAATTCTAAATCAAGTGTAAATATACGTCAAGTCGTCTTAAAAAAAAAGGGGCTGTCCCAATAAATTGGAGCAGCCCCGTATCGTCAGCCGATAAGGCCATTAGGCGTTTTCACCTTCAGCTTTTACTTCCGCAGCGGGGGCTTCCGTCGTTTCGGCAGCGGCCTCGGCCGGTTTGGCTTCGGCTTTCTTGCGGGCACCGGCACGGCGCGTTTTGGCTTTGCCCGTGTCTTTCTTGGCGCTCAACATGGCTTCGTTGTAGTCCACCAGTTCGATGAGGGCCATTTCGGCGTTGTCGCCCAAACGGAAACCGAGTTTGAGGATGCGCGTGTAGCCGCCGGGACGCTGGGCGATCTTCGGCGAAACTTCGCGGAACAGTTCCGTCACCGCCTCCTTGTTCTGCAGGTAGCTGAACACCGTGCGGCGCGAAGCCGTCGTATCGTCTTTGGATTTCGTCAAAAGCGGTTCCACGTAAACGCGCAACGCTTTCGCCTTGGCCAAAGTGGTTTTGATTCTCTTATGTAAAATCAGCGACGACGCCATGTTGGCCAACATCTGACGTCTGTGCATGTGCGTTCTGCTGAGCTTGTTGAATTTCTTTCCGTGTCTCATAGCTGTAAGTTTCCTTATCTTAGTCCTTAATCTTTGTCTAATTTATATTTCTGTACGTTCATGCCGAACTCCAGTTTCTTGTCTTTCACCAAGGCTTCGAGTTCCGTCAGCGACTTCTTGCCGAAGTTTCTGAACTTGAGCAAATCCGCTTTGTGGAACGCCACGAGGTCGCCCAGGGTTTCCACTTCCGCCGATTTGAGGCAGTTCAACGCGCGGACGGACAGTTCCAAATCCGAAAGTTTGGTCTTGAGCAACTGACGCAGGTGCAGGTCGCCCTCATCCAAGGGTTCGGACGTCTCTACATGACCTTCTTCGAACTGAATCTTTTCGTCGGAGAACAACATGAAATGGTAAATCAGAATCTTGGCCGCTTCTTTCAACGCGTCTTTCGGCGAGATGGAGCCATCGGTCGTAATCGTCAACACCAGTTTCTCGTAGTCGGTCTTCTGTTCCACGCGGTAGTTGTCGGTCTCGTATTCCACATTCTTGATCGGCGTGTGGATGGAGTCGATGGCAATCGTACCGACGGGGTCGGAAGCGTTCTTGTTTTCGTCGGCGGGGATGTAACCGCGGCCTTTCTGAATCGTCAGGTCCATCGTCAGTTTGACGCTGGGTTCCATATGGCAGATTTCGAGGTCGGGGTTCAACACTTGAAACCCGTTCAGGAAATTATTCAGATGACCGGCCTTGAATACGCTCTGGTTCGAAATAACGACGTGAATCTTTTCGTTGTCCACATCGGGAATCTGTTGTTTGAACCGAACCTGTTTGAAGTTCAGCACCATGTTGATGACATCTTCCACCACGCCTTTGATCGTGGCGAATTCGTGCTGAACGCCTTCAATCCGTACGGAAGTGATGGCAAAGCCCTCCAAGGAGGAAATCAAGATACGGCGCAAAGCGTTGCCGATCGTAATCCCATAGCCCGGTTCCAACGGACGAAACTCAAAAACCCCCTTCTTGTCGTCCAAGCTGACAACGTTGACTCTGTCCGGTTTTTGAAAATCTAAAATGGCCATTTATTTTCTATTTAGGTTTTGCAAATTATTGGAGAACGTCACGGTTTACGATTATTTGGAGTACAACTCGACGATGAGCTGTTCCTTGATCGTTTCGGGGATATTCTCTCTTTCGGGGTAGTTCAGGAACTTACCGCGCATCGCGGCGCCATCCCATTCCAGCCAGTTGTAGCTATTGGTTCTGCCGGCCAACGAATCGGTAATGACTTCCAACGATTTGGAACGTTCACGCACTTCCACCATATCGCCCGGTTTGAGCTGATAGGAGGGAATGTTCACGACTTCGCCGTTCACGCAGATGTGACGGTGGCTGACCAACTGACGGGCCGCGCTACGCGTCGGGGCGATGCCCAAACGGTAAACGGTGTTGTCGAGGCGCGATTCGATGAGCTGCAGCAATACCTCACCGGTAATACCGGTCTTGCTGGCGGCCTGATGGAAAATCTTACGGAACTGTTTTTCCAGAATGCCGTAAGTATATTTGGCTTTCTGCTTTTCCTGCAACTGAATGCCGTATTCCGACTGTTTGCCGCGGCGTTTGTTGGGACCGTGCTGACCCGGCGCATAGTTCTTTCTCTCCAGAACCTTGTCCGCACCGAAGATGGGTTCCTGGAACTTTCTTGCTATTTTTGACTTAGGGCCAATATATCTTGCCATAACTGAAAATGATTTTACTTAATTTAACAAGGCCTGTAACTATACTCTTCTTCTTTTCGGAGGACGGCAGCCGTTGTGGGGCAGCGGCGTAACGTCCATGATTTCGGTTACCTCGATGCCGGCGCCATGGATCGTACGGATAGCCGACTCACGGCCGGAACCGGGACCCTTGACGAAAGCTTTAACCTTGCGAAGGCCCAAGTCGTAAGCTACTTTGGCGCAATCGGTCGCGGCCATCTGGGCGGCGTAGGGCGTGTTCTTCTTCGAACCTCTGAAACCCATCTTGCCGGAAGACGACCAGGAAATAACCTGACCCGCGTTATTGGTAAGGGTTACGATCACGTTGTTGAAAGACGCAAAAATAAAGGCCTTTCCCGTGGCTTCCACCTTGACGATCTTCTTCTTTGTTGCTTTAGCAGTTTTTGCCATATCTATTCGCTATTCTTATATGTTTCAAAAATCAGTTGATTCACGCGGCGCGTTCCTCAGGCCGCCCGTAACGGACAGGCGAGGGAAGCCCCGGCGCTAATCTTAGCCCTTGGGCGCTTTCTTCTTGTTGGCAACCGTCTTTTTCTTGCCTTTTCTCGTACGCGCGTTGTTCTTCGTGCTCTGGCCTCTCAACGGCAGACCCAGACGATGGCGGATACCACGGTAGCAACCTATATCCATCAAACGTTTGATGTTGGTCTGCACTTCGGAACGGAGCGCGCCTTCCACCTTCAGTTCGTCGCCGATGTAAGTACGGATTTTGCCCAATTCGTCATCGTTCCAATCCTGTACTTTCTTGTTGAAGTCGATACCGGTAGCGGCCAAAATCTTGCGTGCCGTGCTTCTGCCGATACCGTAGATATAAGTCAGGCCGATTTCGCCTCTTTTGTTGTTCGGTAGGTCTATACCTGCAATTCTTGCCATATCCTATTGTTTATAAAATTACTAATCCAGTCCGCGGCTTAACCTTGTCTTTGTTTAAGCTTCGGGTTTTTCTTGTTAATAATGTAGATACGTCCCTTTCTTCTTACAATCTTGCATTCGGGCGATCTCTTTTTAACAGACGGTCTTACTTTCATGACTTAAGTTGGTTATTTGTGTCTAAAAACAATTCTGGCTTTGCTTAAATCGTATGGCGACATCTCCAATTGGACCCGATCGCCCGGCAGGATTTTGATGTAGTGCATTCTCATCTTGCCGGAGATATGGGCGATGACCGTGTGCCCGTTTTCCAATTCCACGCGGAACATGGCGTTGCCGAGCGATTCGATCACCGTACCATCTTGTTGTATGGATGCCTGTTTGGCCATAGTTTAATGTTTACTGTTTAATACTGCTTCAATTTCGTCGAAACTCGATAAAACATCGGGTCCCTCTTTCGTAATCAGAACGTCGTGTTCGTAGTGCGCCGCCGGCTGGCCGTCCAACGTGTAGATACCCCAACCGTTGGATTGCAGGCCGATGTGGCGTTTGCCGAGCGTAATCATCGGTTCTATCGCGATGACGCTGTTGGCCTTGAGCTTGGTGCCGCAACCGCGGTGCCCGAAGTTGGGCACGTCCGGCTTGTCGTGCAGCTTTTCGCCCACGCCGTGTCCGCAAAGTTCGCGCACCACGCCGTAGCCCCGCGACTCCGTGTACTGCTGTATCGCCCAGCCGATGTCGCCGGTACGGTTGCCGGCCACGGCCTGTTTGATGCCTTCGTAGAGCGACGCCTTCGTGTCTTCCATCAGGCGGCGGACCGGTTCCGATACTTCGCCCACGGCGAACGTATAGGCGGAGTCGCCGTGGAAGCCGTTCTTATAAACGCCGCAGTCCACCGAAACGATGTCGCCCTCCTTCAGTTCGTACTCGCTCGGATAACCGTGTACGACCATCTCGTTGACCGAGATGCAGAGCGCGTAGGGGAACCCTTCGTAGCCCTTGAAGCCGGGAACACCGCCGACCGACCGGATGTAAGCGTCGGCCACGCGTTCCAATTCCATTGTTTTAACGCCGGGGGCGATGACTTTGGCGACTTCCGCCAGCGTCTTGCCTACCAGCAATGAACTTTCCCTGATTTTTTCTATCTCTTCAGGTGAGTAGGTGCGTATCATTTTACGACTTTTATCAGGCCACGCCGTAAGCGCTGCCCATCCGTCCCTTGATGCGGCCCGACTTCGTCAAACCGTCGTAGTGGCGCATCAAAAGATGGCTTTCAATCTGTTGTAACGTATCGAGCACGACGCCGACCAAAATCAACAGCGAGGTACCGCCGTAGAATTGGGCGAACTGCGTGCTGACGCCGAACATCCGCACGATGGCCGGCAAAATGGCCACAATCGCGAGGAAGATGGAGCCGGGCAGCGTGATGTGCGAAATCACGTCGTCGATGAATTCCGCCGTCCGTTTGCCGGGCTTGATGCCGGGGATGAAACCGCCGTTCTTCTTCAGGTCTTCGGCAATCTGCTGCGAGTTCATCGTGATGGCCGTATAGAAATACGTGAACACGATGATCATGAGCGCGAAGACGAAGTTATACCAGAAGCTGTTGAAATCCATGAACACGCGCCAAAAACCGGAGTTGACCGATTCGGGCGAGGCGAAACCTGCAATCGTGACGGGGATGAACATAATGGCCTGCGCGAAGATAATCGGCATAACGCCGGCCGCATTGACCTTCAACGGCAGATACTGGCGTACACCGCCGTACTGTTTGTTGCCGACAATGCGTTTCGCGTACTGAACGGGGATTCTGCGCGTACCCTGGACGAGCAGGATGCACAAGAGGATAACCACGATCAAGACGACGAGCTCCAACAGGAAGACCACCAAACCGCCGCCCTGCTGTTCGAGACGGGAAACGAATTCCCCGAACAGCGCGAAAGGCAGACGCGCGATGATACCGATCATGATGATGAGCGAGATACCGTTGCCGATACCGTTGTCGGTGATGCGTTCGCCCAACCACATGACGAACAGCGTGCCGGCCGTCAGCAGGATGCAGGACGAAACCCAGAAGAACACGCCGGGGTTGGCGCCGTTGAACGGGATGAACGCTTCGGCGGGCAACTGCGTCGTCAGGTTGGTCAGATAGGCGGGCGCCTGCAAGGCCGTAACGGCGATGGTCAGGACGCGCGTAATCTGATTCATCTTACGACGGCCGCTTTCGCCCTCCTTCTGCAACTTCTGGAAGTAGGGGATAGCCATCCCGAACAACTGGATGATGATGGAGGCCGAGATGTACGGCATGATACCCAGCGCGAATACGGAAGCGTTCGAGAACGCGCCGCCGGAGAACATGTTCAACAAGCCCAGCAACCCGTCGCTCGTCTGGCTCTGCAGATTCGCCAACTGCGTCGGGTCGATGCCCGGCAGTACGATGAAGGAGCCGATACGATAAATGACGATAATCCCCAAGGTGTAGAGGATGCGCTTGCGCAGTTCCTCTATCTTGAAGATGTTCTTTATCGTTTCAATGAATCTTTTCATGGTGTTGTTCTTTGTAAACTTTAAGCGATCGTCGTGATGGTGCCTCCGCAGGCTTCAACGGCGGCCTTGGCTTTTTCGGAGAAAGCGTGGGCTTTCACTTCCAAAGCGCTCTTGAGTTCGCCGCGGCCCAGCACCTTGACCAAATCCTTCTTGCCTACCAAGCCGTGGGCGGCGAGAACCGTCGGGTCAATCTGCTTGAGCTGGTGTTCGGCAGCCAGTTTTTCCAACGTATCTAAGTTTACGGCCGTGTATTCCACACGGTTGATATTCTTGAAGCCAAATTTGGGCACACGCCGATAAAGAGGCATCTGACCGCCTTCGAAGCCGATCTTGCGGCTATAGCCGGAACGGGACTGAGCGCCTTTATGACCTCTGCCGGCCGTCTTACCGTGACCGGAGCCGTAACCGCGGCCCAAACGTTTGTTTGTCTTAACGGAACCCTTGGCAGGTGCTAAATTCGATAAGTTCATATCTCTTGTTGTTTTTCTCGATTAGTTATTAAGCTTCTTCAATGCTTACCAAGTGACTGATCTTGGCAATCATGCCTTCAATCTGCGGCGTGCATTCCACAACGGCCGTCTTGCCTATGCGACCCAGTTTCAAGGCTTCCAACGTTCTTTTCTGACGGAGGGGCCGGTCGATACCGCTCTTGATTTGCGTTAACTTAACCTTTTTCATTGTCTTTACTTCTCTTTGTGGCCCGATTAGCCGTTAAACACTTTATCCAATTCAATACCTCTCAACTGAGCTACCGTGTAGGGATCCCGCATCTGCATCAGCGCGTCGATCGTCGCCTTAACCACGGAGTGCGGGTTGGAGGAGCCTTTGGATTTGGCCAATACGTCTTTTACGCCGACGCTTTCCAATACGGCACGCATGGCACCACCGGCGATAACACCGGTACCGGGGGAGGCCGGTTTGAGGAAAACTTTGGCACCGCTGTACTTGCCGTACTGTTCGTGCGGCAACGTACCTTTCAGCACGGGCACTTTAATCAGGTTCTTCTTGGCATCGTCCACACCTTTCTGGATGGCCGCCTGCACTTCCTTCGCCTTACCCAAACCGTAGCCGATAACGCCATTGCCGTTACCTACCACCACGATGGCGGAGAAGCTGAAAGTACGACCGCCCTTCGTTACTTTCGTAACGCGCTGGATGCTTACCAATCTATCTTGAAACTCGATTTCGCTCGATTTTACTCTTTTTACGTTTGCGTCTGTCATGGTTGTTCTCCTTAGAATTTAAGACCCGCTTCTCTGGCGGCATCGGCCAAAGATTTTACACGTCCGTGATACAAATAACCGTTTCTGTCGAACACAACCCGGCTGATACCGGCGGCTTGCGCCCTTTCGGCCAGCAGTTTGCCGACGGCCTGAGCCTTCTCGCTCTTGCTGCCGGTAGCGCTGAATTCCTTTTCTCTCGAAGACGCGGCGACCAAAGTCTTACCTTCGGCATCGTTGATGATCTGGGCGTAGATATCCTTGTTGCTACGATATACGCTCAAACGCGGCATGTCCTGTCTGCCATATACTTTTTTGCGAATACGCATCTTAATGCGTGCTCTTCTATATGATTTCGTAATAGCCATCTTGCTAATCTGTTTATAAATTCACTACTATTTGCTGCTGGCCGACTTACCGGCTTTTCTGCGCAGTACTTCACCTTCGAACTTGATACCTTTGCCTTTGTAGGGTTCGGGCTTACGGTAGGAACGGATTTTGGCGCAGACCATACCCAGCAGTTCCTTGTCGTAGGATTCGAGCGTCAGCGTGGGGTTCTTACCTTTTTCGGCCGTAGCGGAGGCTTTGATTTCCTTCGGCAGTTCCAGGAAAAGGTTGTGCGAGAAACCCAAGGCCAGGTCGAGCAACTGTCCGTTGACCGTGGCTCTGTAACCTACACCGACGATTTCCATCGTTACCTTGTAACCTTCGGAAACGCCTACGACCATGTTGTTCAACAAGGCTCTGTAAAGGCCGTGGAGCGAACGGTGACGCTTCTGGTCGGTGGGACGCTGAACGTGCACCTGTTTGGCTTCGGTATCGACCTGAACCGTAATGTCCGGATCCACGAGACGGGAGAGTTCGCCTTTGGGGCCCTTTACCGTCACGAGGTTGTTCGCGGCTACGCTGACCGTTACGCCGTTCGGAATATTGATGGGAGCTTTACCAATTCTTGACATGGTTTTATCTTATTTAGCTGATGTAACAAATAACTTCACCGCCTACGTTTTCCTTGCGCGCTTCCTTGTCGGTCATCAGACCTTTGGAGGTGGAGAGGATGGCGATGCCCAGGCCGTTCATGACGCGGGGCAGGTTTTCGGTGTCGGCGTACTTACGCAGACCCGGCTTGCTCACGCGGACAATCGAGTGGATGGCCGGCAGTTTCGTGGCGGGGTGATACTTCAAAGCGATTTTCAACGTCGGCTTTTCACCTTCTTCCAACTTGAAGTTGGCGATATAGCCCTTTTCGAACAGAATGCGGGCAATCTCCAGTTTCATTTTGGAGGAGGGAACTTCCAACAGTTTATGCTTGGCCATATTGGCATTTCTAATCCGTGTTAGAAAATCTGCAATAGGATCTGTAACCATTTTCTTTTCTCTTTTTTAGATTTAACGAATAGCTTACCAACTGGCTTTCTTTACGCCCGGAATCAAGCCTTGCAGGGCCATTTCCCGGAAGTTGATACGGGAAATACCGAAAGTACGCATATAGCCTTTGGGACGTCCGGTCAGTTTGCAACGGTTGTGCAGACGTACGGGAGAAGCGTTCTTCGGGATTCTCTGGAGCGCTTCGTAGTCTCCGGCTTTCTTTAATTCAGCGCGCTTCTGAGCATATTTCGCCACAAGTTGCTGTCTTTTCAACTCGCGGGCCTTCATTGATTCTTTTGCCATAATTGCGTCCTCTTATTAGTTGTGTTTTTGGAAGGGCATACCGAATTCTTTCAGGAGCGCGTAAGCTTCCTTGTCGGAATTGGCCGTCGTGACGAACGTGATGTCCATACCACAAATCTTACTTACTTTGTCGATGTTGATTTCCGGGAAGATAATCTGTTCGGTGATACCGAAGGAGAAGTTACCCTTACCGTCCAGACCCTTGTCGGAAATACCGCGGAAGTCGCGGATACGGGGAATGGCGACGGAAATCAAACGATCCAGGAATTCATACATCTTGTCGCCGCGCAACGTGACGCGAACGCCAATCGGCATACCTTTACGTACCTTGAAGTTCGAAATATCCTTTTTCGACTTCGTGGCTACGGCACGCTGGCCGCTGATGGCCGTCATCTCCTCGATGCCGAGGTCGATGAGCTTCTTGTCGGCGATAGCCACACCCAAGCCCTGGTTCAGACAAATCTTCGTCAGGCGGGGTACTTGCATAACCGACTTGTACTGGAATTCCTTCGTCAAAGCCGGTATGATCTCTTTCTGATACTTTTCTTTAAGTCTAGGCGAATAATTCATTATTTAATTACCTCCCCTGATTTTTTAGAGTAACGAACTGATTTTTGTGTCTTTTCATCCAATTTCCGCCCGATTCTCGAAGCCGTACCCTTGCTGTCCACGACCATGAGGTTGGAAATATGCAACGGCGCCTCTTTCTTGATGATGCCGCCTTGCGGATTCTTGGCATTGGGCTTCGTGTGCTTGGAAACAAAGTTCACCCCCTCGACGGTGGCGCGTTGTTTTTCGGTGTCCACGAGCAGGACCTTACCTTGCTTGCCCTTATCGTCACCGGCCAACACCTTTACCGTGTCTCCTTTTTTGATGTGTAATTTCATGCGTATAAAATTTTAAAGCACTTCAGGTGCCAGTGAAACAATCTTCATAAATTGTTTTTCTCTCAATTCGCGGGCTACAGGTCCGAAGATACGGGTGCCACGCATTTCCTCGTTGGCGGTGAGCAGTACGACGGCGTTGTCGTCGAACCGGATGTAAGAGCCATCCGCACGACGGACTTCCTTCGTCGTTCTCACGACCACAGCCTTGGACACGGTACCTTTCTTGACGTTACCGGAAGGAAGGGCGTCTTTAATGGAAACGATAATCTTATCGCCCACGCTGGCGTATCTTCTTTTGGTGCCGCCGAGTACACGAATGCAGAGCACGGATTTGGCACCGCTGTTGTCGGCAACACTAAGCCTTGTTTCTTGCTGTATCATAATTATTTAGCTCTTTCAATGATTTCAACTAATCTCCAACATTTGTTCTTGCTCAACGGCCGGGTTTCCATGATGCGAACGGTATCGCCTTCATTGCACTCGTTCTTTTCGTCGTGAGCCGTAAACTTGGTAGATTTCTTTACGAATTTACCATAGATAGGGTGCTTGGTCTTGCGTTCAACCAAAACAGTAATGGTTTTCTGCATTTTGTTGCTTACCACAACACCTATTCTCTCTTTTCTTAAGTTTCTTTCCATCTTGTCGGTTTCTTAAGCGTTATACAGCCATTTCCCTACGACGCAGTTCCGTGAGAATGCGGGCAATGGTTCTTTTATGTTTCTTTATCAGGTTGGGATTCTCAACAGGCGAAATAGCATGATTCAATTTCATTCTGTTCAGTTCCGCGGTTTCCACATCCAAGCGATCCTTGAGCTCGGGCGTAGACAATTCTTTTACTACTAATTCAGTCTTCATGGCTAAACGCTTGTTATTCGGGTACGTAATCTCTTCTAACGATAAATTTCACCGCGATAGGCAGTTTTTGGGCCGCCAACCGCAAGGCTTCCTTCGCGATTTCTTCCGAAACGCCGTCGGCTTCGAACAGGATACGACCGGGAGCGATGCGCGCCACGAAGTATTCCGGCGCACCTTTACCCTTACCCATACGTACTTCGTTCGGCTTTTTGGTGATAGGCTTATCGGGGAAAATGCGGATCCACAACTGACCCTCACGTTTCATATAACGGGTCATGGCCTGACGGGCGGCTTCTATCTGACGTCCGGTCAACAGCGCCGGCTCCAACGCCTTCAGCGCGAAAGAACCGAAAGCGATTTCGGCACCCCGCTTGGTGTTGCCTTTGATTTTGCCTTTCTGCTGTTTCCTGAACTTGGTTTTCTTTGGTTGTAACATTTCTGTATCGTATTAAAATGTTGAACTAACGCTTACGCTCTTATTGTTTTTTTCTTCTGCCACCCATCGGACGGTTGGACGCATTGCTGCGACCGCCGAATTCCTTACCGTTGGTAGCGGCTGCACCGAAGTTGCTCGTCAAATCGCGCTTGCCGTAGATGATGCCGCGGCAAATCCAAACCTTGATGCCCAAACGGCCATAGGTCGTGTGCGCTTCGTTCAAAGCGTAGTCGATGTCGGCACGGAGCGTGTGGAGCGGCGTACGGCCTTCCTTGAAGTGTTCGGTACGCGCCATTTCGGCACCGCCCAAACGACCGGAAATCTGAATCTTGATACCTTCGGCACCCATTCTCATGGCCGAGGTAATCGCCATCTTGATGGCCTTGCGGTAGGACACGCGGCCTTCCAGCTGACGCGCGATCGAGGAAGCCACGATAACGGCATCCAATTCCGGACGTTTCACTTCCGAAATGTTGATTTGGATTTCCTTCTGGGTGAGTTTCTTCAACTCTTCCTTCAGTTTGTCCACTTCCTGACCGGCCTTGCCGATGATGACACCGGGCTTCGCCGTGAAAATAGTAATGGTCACCAATTTCAGCGTGCGCTCGATCTGGATTTTGGAAATACCGGCCTTGATCAAACGCGCGTTGAGGTATTTGCGGATTTTATCGTCTTCTACGAGTTTGGCTTCGAATTTACGACCGCCGAACCAATTGGAATCCCAACCTCTAACGATTCCCAATCTATTGCCTATAGGGTTTGTCTTCTGTCCCATTATCTACTTGTTTTCAGATTCTGATTCAACTTCCTTTACTTGTTCGGGCTGGGCCACACGGCTACCCAGGATGAGCGTCACGTGGTTGGAACGCTTTCTGATGCGGTAACCTCTGCCTTGGGGCGCCGGACGGAGGCGTTTGAGCTGTACGCCGCCGTCAACGAAGATTTCCTTGACGTACAGTTTGGCGTCTTCCATGCGGAGGCCTTCGTTCTTGTTCTGCCAGTTGGCGATGGCCGAACGCAGGAGTTTGTGCAGTTTCGGCGCCGCTTCACGGTGGCTGTATTGCAAGATGGCCAGCGCTTTGTCAACGTCCAGTCCCCGAATCAAATCGGCGGTATATCTCGTCTTACGCGGCGAAGTGGGGTTGTTGTTCAACTTCGCCATATAGAGCGTCTTTTTCTGCTCTTTCAACTGTTCTGCGCGAATGCGTTTTCTCGATCCCATTGTTCTTTCTTTTTCTTAGGATGATTACTTTTTTCCTTTGTCCTTGTTGCCGGCGTGCCCGCGGAAAATACGGGTGGGGGCGAATTCACCCAGCTTGTGGCCTACCATGTTTTCGGTCACGTAAACCGGGATGAATTTGTTGCCATTGTGCACGGCGATGGTCTGTCCTACAAAATCAGGAGAGATCATAGAGGCTCTGGACCAAGTCTTGATCGTAACCTTCTTCTTGCTTTCAGCAGCGGCCAGAACTTTCTTTTCTAACTTATAGTGGATATATGGACCTTTTTTAATTGAGCGGCTCATAACTTTGATTTTTAAGCGTTATTTCTTCCTTCTTTCTATGATGAACTGGTTGGAACGGTTCTTCGGACGACGCGTCTTGTAGCCCTTGGCCGGCATACCCTTGCGGCTGCGCGGGTGACCACCGGAGGCACGACCTTCACCACCACCCATCGGGTGATCGACAGGGTTCATGACGACACCGCGGTTGCGCGGACGGCGGCCCAACCAGCGGCTGCGACCGGCCTTACCGGAGGATTCGAGGCTGTGGTCCGTGTTGGAAGCCACACCCACCGTCGCCTTGCAAGCCTGGAGGATCTTGCGCGTTTCGCCGGAAGGCAGTTTGATGATGGCGTATTTGTCTTCACGCGACATCAACTGGGCGTAAGCACCGGCGCTGCGGGCCATCTTGGCACCCTGACCGGGACGCAGTTCAATGTTGTAAATCAACGTACCGAAAGGAATCTCGCTCAAATAAAGCGTATTGCCCAATTCGGGGGCGATGCCTTTGCCCGACAAAACCTGCTGGCCTACCTGCAAACCCTGAGGGGCCAACATATAGCGTTTTTCCCCATCGGCATACACCAACAGGGCGATACGGGCCGTACGATTGGGGTCGTACTCTATGGTTTTAACCACGGCGGGAATATTTTCTTTCTCCCGTTTGAAATCGATAATACGATATTGTCTCTTGTGTCCACCACCGATATAGCGCATGGTCATTTTGCCCTGGTTGTTGCGGCCACCGCTTTTGCGGACGGGCGCCAACAGACTCTTCTCCGGCGTGGAGGTCGTGATTTCCTCAAACGTGCTGATGCTGCGGAAACGCTGACCTGGCGTTGTGGGTTTGAATTTCTTTAAAGCCATTTCTCTTCTTAAATATTGCTATAAAAATCAATCGTATCGCCTTCGGCCAACGTAACGATGGCCTTTTTCGTGGCATTGGTGCGGCCTTGTATAAAACCGGCTTTGGTGTAGCGGGATTTCGCTTTGCCGTCGTAACGCATCGTGTTCACTTCCGTTACCTTTACATTATACATGCTCTCGACGGCGTTTCTAATCTCGATTTTGTTAGCCGTTTTTTCTACGAGAAAGCCTACCCGGTTTAACTTCTCACCGATTTTCGTCATCTTCTCAGTGACGAGGGGTTTAATTATTATGCTCATTTTTCTCGTTTTAAGCGGTTTCTGACTAAGCTTCCTGGCCGTACATTTCGTCCAGTTTGCGGGCCGAAGCCTCTACAAACAACAAATTTTGCGCATTCATGATGTCGTAAGTGTTTAAGTTTGAAACATTTACAACCTTGATGAGCGGCAAATTTCGGGACGACAAAGATACGAAATTATTTGATTCCAAAAGCACTATAAGCGATTTTTTTTCAGAAAGCTGAAGATTTTTCATCACTTCCACCATGCCTTTGGTCTTGTGGGAGGCCAACTGGATGTCGTCAACCACCTTGATGCCGTCGTTCTGCAACTTGTACGCCAAAGCCGAGATACGGGCCAGACGTTTCAGCTTCTTGTTCAACTTGAAGCTGTAGTCACGCGGACGCGGACCGAATACACGGCCACCGCCTACCAACAACGGCGAGTTGATGTCACCGCGACGGGCACCGCCGCCACCTTTTTGACGGCCTAACTTGCGCGTACTGCCGGATACTTCCGATCTTTCCTTGCTTTTGTGCGTGCCCTGGCGTTGGTTGGCCAAATACTGTTTCACGTCCAGGTAAATGGCGTGATCGTTCGGCTCGGCCTTGGCTATGAGATCGCTCAAGACAACCTTCTTGCCGGTCTCTTCTCCTTTGATGTTATATACTGTTAGCTCCATCTCTCGAGTTTTAAAAATGAACCTTTCGGACCGGGTACCGATCCTTTGACTAAAATTAAATTCTTTTCGGGAACGATCTTTACGATCTGAAGGTTGATGCTCTTTCTTCTCTCGTGACCTTTCTGACCGGCCATACGCAAGCCCTTGAACAAGCGGGAAGGATAGGAAGAGGCACCGACCGAACCGGGGGCTCTAAGTCTGTTATGTTGACCGTGAGTAGATTGACCTACGCCACCGAATCCGTGCCGTCCGACGACACCCTGAAAGCCTTTACCTTTGGTGTAACCGGCTACGTCGATGAATTCGCCTTCTTCGAAAACATCCACGCCCAACACTTCACCGTACGATTTGCGGCTGCCTTCCTCAAAGCGGGAGAACTCCATGCTGATGAGTTTGGGCGTCGTGTTCGCCTTGGCGAAATGGCCCATGAGGGCTTTCGGCGTATGTTTTTCTTTGCGTTCGCCAAAGGACAGCTGAATGGCTTCGTATCCGTCCTTCTCTATTGTTTTTACTTGCGTTACCACACAAGGACCAGCTTCGATTACAGTGCACGGTATGTTCTTACCGGAGGCATCCCAAATGCTAGTCATTCCGATTTTCTTTCCTATTAATCCGGACATATTAATGCTTGTTTATGGTTTCTGTGTCAAAAAGTTTTTGTCTTTTACGTTGTCTCGAGGTGCGGACGGTCATCAGACTTTGATTTCCACTTCCACACCGCTCGGCAATTCCAACTTCATCAGCGCGTCGATGGTTTTGGAGCTGCTGCTGTGGATGTCGAGCAGACGTTTGTAGGAAGACAATTCGAACTGTTCCCGCGACTTCTTGTTCACGAACGTGGAACGGTTCACGGTGAAGATCTTCTTGTTCGTCGGCAGGGGAATGGGTCCGTTGATCATCGCCCCTGTGAGCTTCACCGTCTTTACGATCTTTTCGGCCGACTTGTCGACCAAATTGTAGTCGTAAGACTTGAGTTTGATTCTGATTCTTTGACTCACGGTTAAAAAATTTAAACTATTTATTGGCTTGTTTGATTACTTCTTCCGTAATGTTGGCCGGCGCTTCGGCGTGATAGGCGTACTCCATCGTGGAGCTGGCGCGACCGGAGCTGAGCGTACGCAGAGCCGTCACATAGCCGAACATTTCCGCCAGAGGCACCTTGGCGCGGATGGCCTGGCCGCCCACTTTGGCTTCGATACCTTCCATGATACCGCGACGACGGTTCAAGTCGCTGGAAACATCGCCGACGTAATCGTCCGGGGTTTCGATTTCCAGAGACATAATCGGTTCGAGCAATACGGACTTGGCCTTGCGGCAAGCTTCCTTGAAGCCGATTTTGGCGCAGACTTCGAACGAAAGCGCATCGGAGTCCACCGGGTGGAACGAACCGTCGATCAGACGTACCTTGAGGCTTTCGAGCGGATAGCCAGCCAGTACACCGTTTTCCAACGAGGCCTTGAAGCCTTTTTCAATCGAGGGGATGAATTCCTTGGGAATGTTACCGCCCTTGACTTCGTTGATGAACTGGAGGCCTTTGACGCCTTCGTCGGCCGGGGATACCTCGAAGATGATGTCGGCGAACTTACCGCGGCCACCGGTCTGCTTCTTGTAAACCTCGCGGTGCTGAACGGCGGAACGGACCGCTTCTTTGTAAGCCACCTGGGGTTTGCCCTGGTTGCATTCCACATGGAATTCGCGGCGCAGACGGTCAATCAGTACGTCCAAGTGCAACTCGCCCATACCGCTGATAACGGTCTGGCCGGAGTTCTCGTCGGAGTGAACCTGGAACGTCGGGTCTTCTTCCGCCAGTTTGGCGAGCCCGTTCGACAGCTTATCGACATCGGCCTGCGAAACGGGTTCGATCGCGATGCTGATAACCGGATCGGGGAACGTCATGGATTCGAGGATAATCGGGTGGTTTTCATCGCAGAGCGTGTTACCGGTCTTGATTTCCTTGAAACCTACGGCCGCGCCGATGTCACCGGTTTCGATGCGGTCCATCGGTTGCTGTTTATTGGAGTGCATCTGCAAGATGCGGGAGATACGTTCTTTCTTGCCGGTGGAGGCGTTGAGCACGTAGGAACCGGCGTCCAAAGCACCGGAGTAAACGCGGAAGAAAGCGATACGGCCTACGAACGGGTCGGTCGCAATCTTGAAGGCCAACGCGCTGAACGGTTCGTTCACGTCCACCTTGCGCGATTCTTCATCGCCGGTCTTGGGGTTGATACCCGTGATGGCTTCTACATCCAACGGGCTCGGTAAATAACGGGCCACGGCGTCGAGCAGGAGCTGGATGCCCTTGTTCTTGAAGGCCGAACCGCACAATACCGGGTTGACCGTCATTTCGACCGTCGCCTTGCGGATGGCGGCGATGATTTCGTCTTCGGTAATCGTGCCCGGGTCTTCGAAGTATTTGGTCATCAAGTTTTCGTCCAACTCGGCCACTTCTTCCAACAGACGGTTGTGGTATTCTTCCACCGTGTCTTTCAAATCATCGGGAACGGGCACTTCGAAATAGGTGAGCCCTTTGTCTTCTTCGTTCCATTCGTAGGCCTTGCGGGAGATAACATCCACCACGCCCTTGAACGTGTCTTCCTGACCGATGGGAATCGTCAAAACGACCGGCTTGGCCTGCAGACGTTCCTTGATTTGGGTCACGACATTGAAGAAGTCGGCGCCCGTACGGTCCATCTTGTTGACGAACGCGATACGCGGCACTTTATATTTGTTGGCCTGACGCCATACGGTTTCGGACTGGGGCTGTACGCCGCCCACGGCGCAGAACAAAGCTACGGCACCGTCCAATACGCGCAGGGAACGTTCCACTTCCACGGTGAAGTCCACGTGCCCCGGGGTATCGATCAAATTGATTTTGTAACTGTCGTTGCGGTATTTCCAGAAAACGGTCGTCGCAGCGGACGTAATCGTGATACCTCTTTCCTGTTCCTGCGCCATCCAGTCCATCGTAGCCGAACCGTCGTGCGTTTCGCCTATCTTGTGGTTCTTTCCGGTATAATACAGGATACGTTCGGAACAAGTCGTCTTGCCGGCATCGATGTGCGCCATGATGCCGATGTTCCTCGTCTTTGCTAAATCTTGTGCCATCTAATGTGTAGTTCCTTAAAATTTAAAATGCGAGAACGCTTTGTTGGCTTCGGCCATTCTGTGGATTTCTTCCTTGCGTTTGAACGCGGCGCCTTCTTCCTTGTAAGCCGACATGATTTCGCCGGCCAGTTTCAGGCTCATGGATTTCTCGCTGCGTTTGCGGGCATAGTTGATGAGCATCTTCATACCCAACGACTGTTTGCGTTCCGGACGGATTTCGGAAGGAATCTGGAACGTGGCACCACCCACGCGGCGGCTGCGCACCTCTACGGAAGGGGTTACGTTCGAAAGCGCTTTCTTCCATACTTCCAAACCGTCTTCCTTCGTCTTTTCGGAAACGACGTCGATGGCGTCGTAGAACAGTTCGTGCGCTATGTTCTTTTTGCCGGAGTACATCAGGTTGTTGATGAATTTGCTTACCAATACGTCATGGTATTTGGGGTCCGGTAAAATGACTCTCTTTTTAGGCGTTGATTTTCTCATTTCTTGCGATGATTTTACGCGTCAATATACATTATTATATAATAGCCTCAGGCTGCCTATTTCTTCTTGGGACGTTTGGTACCGTATTTGGAACGGCGTTGGTTGCGCCCTTCCACGCCGGACGTATCCAACGCGCCGCGGATGATGTGGTATCTTACACCGGGGAGGTCCTTCACACGGCCGCCACGGATCATGACGATCGAGTGTTCCTGCAGGTTGTGGCCTTCGCCGGGGATGTAGGCGTTCACCTCTTTCTGATTGGTCAAACGTACTCTCGCTACCTTACGCATGGCGGAGTTGGGCTTCTTAGGCGTAGTCGTGTAAACGCGCACACAGACCCCACGACGCTGGGGGCAGGCATCCAACGCGGGCGACTTGCTTTTGTCCGTGATTTGCTGACGCCCTTTGCGAACTAATTGTTGAATTGTTGGCATATCTTATTGTTAATGTTTAAGTTAACGTGTTTAAAATTTGCGTTTTTAAAGGATGGCAAAGTTAGTAAAAAAAATATAAATAACAAACAAATGTTGAAAAAAGATTGAATCGGCACTTCGGTATGGCAGGGGCGGGGCACCGTATCGAAAGTCAAGAATATGGAAAATTGCTAAAAATTCTTTAATTTTGTAGGTTTATGTTCGGCGCTTTCCGTCCGCGGCGTTCTGCGTGCGGGAAGTGTCGGCGGAAAATATCAGTTATGAAGATAACGATCGTGGGGACCGGCTATGTCGGTCTCGTGACCGGCGTGTGTTTCGCCGATGTTGGCATAGAAGTGTGTTGCGTGGATGTGGATCAACGCAAAATCGATATGTTGAATCAGAAACGTCCGCCCATTTTCGAACAGGGGCTGGAGGAACTGTTGGTGCGGAATGTGGATAAAGGCCGTCTGACGTTTTCGAGTTCGTTGAAGGACGCGATGCAGGGGGCGGAGGTCATTTTCTGCGCCGTGGGCACCCCGCCCGATGAGGACGGCAGCGCCGACCTGCGCTATGTGTTGGATGTGGCACGTGAGGTAGGCCGCAACATGAACGACTACGTGCTGTTGGTGACCAAGAGTACGGTGCCCGTCGGTACGGCCCGCAAGGTGAAGCAGGCGGTGGCGCAGGAGTTGGCGGCCCGGGGCGTGAACGTCGATTTCGATGTGGCGTCGAACCCGGAATTCCTCAAAGAAGGTTCGGCCGTCAAGGATTTCATGTATCCCGAACGCATTGTCGTGGGGGTGGAGTCGGAACGCGCGCGGGAGGTCATGGGACGGCTGTACAAGCCGTTCACGTTGAACGGCCATCCGGTGCTGTTCATGGACGTGCCGTCGGCCGAAATGACGAAATATGCGGCCAACGCCATGCTGGCCACACGTATCAGTTTCATGAACGATGTCGCGAACCTGTGCGAGAAAGTGGGGGCGAACGTAGAGCACGTGCGCAAGGGCATGGGGTCGGATTCCCGTATCGGCGGCAAATTCCTCTATCCGGGCATCGGCTACGGCGGTTCCTGTTTCCCCAAAGACGTCAAGGCCTTGATTAAGACGGCCGACGGCGAGGGCTACGATATGCGGGTGCTCAAGGCAGTAGAGGCCGTCAACGAACGGCAGAAGTCGTTGATGTTCCGCAAATACCGGGATTTCGCCAATGGCAACTTGCAGGGCAAGACGGTCGGCCTGTGGGGGCTGGCGTTCAAGCCGGGTACGGACGATATGCGGGAGGCACCCTCCCTGGTCATGATAGACGCGTTCCTCCAGGCTGGCTGCACGGTCAAGGCTTACGACCCCGTGGCGATGGACGAATGCCGCCGCCGCATCGGCGACCGCATCACCTATTGCGACGATATCTACCGGGCGGCGGCCGATACCGACGCGCTGTTCCTCGTGACGGAGTGGACGGAGTTCCGCTCGCCGGACTGGCGCCGCGTCGGCGATACGATGCGGACGCGGGTGCTGTTCGACGGCCGAAACCTGTATGAACGCCGGGATGTGGAACAGGCCGGTTTCGCCTATTTCGGCATCGGTTTATAATACATAACAATATCCAAGAGGCATGAAACGTATTTTGGTAACGGGCGGCGCCGGGTTCATCGGTTCGCATCTGTGCGAGTACCTGCTCGGGCAAGGGCATGAGGTCATCTGTCTGGACAATTACTTTACGGGGCGTAAGGCGAATGTCGCGCACCTGCTGTCGAATCCCTATTTCGAACTGGTACGCCACGATGTGACGGCCCCCTATTTTGCCGAAGTGGATGAAATCTACAATCTGGCTTGCCCCGCTTCCCCCGTGCACTATCAATACAATCCCATCAAGACGGTCAAGACGTCGGTTATGGGGGCCATCAATGTGCTCGGCTTGGCCAAGCGCGTCAAGGCGAAGGTCTTGCAGGCTTCGACGAGCGAGGTCTATGGCGACCCGGCCGTGCACCCGCAGGTGGAGGCCTATTGGGGCAACGTCAACCCGATTGGGCTCCGCTCCTGCTACGATGAGGGCAAGCGTTGCGCGGAGACGCTGTTCATGGATTACCACCGGCAGAACGGCGTGCGCATCAAGATTATCCGTATCTTCAATACCTACGGCCCGCGTATGCTCATGAACGACGGGCGGGTCGTTTCCAATTTCATCGTGCAGGCTCTAAAAGGGGAGGACATCACGATTTACGGTGACGGTTCCCAAACGCGCAGTTTCCAATACATCGACGACCTGGTGGCCGGTATGACGCGCATGATGGAGACCGACGAATCGTTCATAGGGCCGGTCAATATCGGTAATCCGCATGAATTCACGATTTTGGAATTGGCGGAGAAAGTCATCGACTTGACGGGCAGTGCCTCCAAGTTGATTCGCAAGCCTTTGCCGTCGGATGATCCGACGCAACGCCGGCCGGATATCCGTTTGGCTAAGGAACGTTTGGATTGGGAACCGCATATCCAGTTGGAAGAGGGTTTGAAGAAGACGATTGCCTATTTTGAACAACAATTGAAAACGATATAGGTTATGGCGGACAATGGTGGCGATACCCGTGTATTGGTAACGGGCAGCAACGGTCAGTTGGGCATGGAACTGCAGCGTCTCTATAAGGAGGGGCGTTTCAAGGAAGGGCCGATACTGTTTGCGGATATGGACGTATTGGATATCTGCAACTGGTCGGACGTGCGGAGCTATTTGGGCACGAACCGGATTAACGTCGTTATCAACGCGGCGGCCTATACCAATGTGGAACAGGCGGAAACGGACGAGAAAGCGGCTTATGCCGTCAATCGGGACGGGGTGGGCGTGTTGGCGCAGGTGTGCGCCGAGTTGGGCATCTATCTCGTGCATGTTTCCACCGACTATGTGTTCGACGGTACGCAGGACGAACCCTACCGGGAGGATGACCGCCCGAATCCGACTTGCGTCTATGGCGCTTCCAAGCGGGCCGGCGAGGAGGAAATGCTGAAGGCGGGCGGCGACGGTCTGATTGTCCGGACGGCCTGGCTGTATTCCGCGTTCGGCAAGAATTTCGTCAAGACGATGATGCGGTTGAGCCGGGAACGGGAAGAGGTGCATGTGGTGGCCGACCAGTTCGGCAGCCCGACCTGGGCGCGCGACTTGGCCGAAGCCCTGTTGGTGATGATTGGGGCCGGGCACCGTGCGCATAAGCGGGGCATCGAGATATTCCACTATACGAACGAGGAGCATTGTAGCTGGTGCGAATTCGCGATGGCCATCATGCACAAGATTCATGCGAACTGCGTCGTGAATCCCATCGCGACCTCCGAATATCCGGCCACCTGCCGTCGGCCGATGTACAGCGTATTGGATAAAACGAAGATAAAGCGGGTGTACGGCCTGTACATCCCGACGTGGGAGGCCGCGTTGGAGAAGATGCTGGCCGATCCGGAACTCAAAATACAATAATAGGGTAGGGATTATATGCCAAAGAAAACGAGTGATACCAAACCGGCGGCGACGCGGGGGCGGAAACAATCGGACGAGGCCCGCTATCTGAAAGAAGCGGTGGCGGCCATGCAGGACAAGAAAGCCGAACGCATCCGGAGTCTGGACTTGCGTAAGGCCGTCGGCTCGACCTTCGATTATTTCTTGATAGCCGAAGCGCTGTCCGGCACACAAGTGCGGGCAATTGCCGACGGGGTGGCCGACCGGCTTTACGAGGCTTGCGGCATCGACCCCTTGCATAAGGAAGGCTATGCCAACGCCGAATGGATACTGTTGGATTACGGCGGCTTGGTCGTGCACGTGTTCCAGCGGGACGTGCGGCAGCATTACAAATTGGAGGATTTATGGGGGGACGCCCATATAACGACTTACGAAGAAGAACATGGAGAATAATCAGCAAAAGCATCAACCGTCCGGCGGCGCCCCATTGCGGCCGGCGCCCAAAAAACGTTTCAACATCTATTGGATTTACGGGGCGTTGCTGTTGGTGTTCATCTATCTGCAACTGAC
This sequence comes from uncultured Bacteroidales bacterium, assembly GCA_947179195.1. Lineage (GTDB taxonomy): Bacteria > Bacteroidota > Bacteroidia > Bacteroidales > P3 > CAMXAS01. Next base: position 10,952 of record CAMXAS010000001.1, on the reverse strand, counting down.
ATCCACGGGTTTCCGTGAACCTAAATCCTACGATACGAACCTCTACGGGGTGGAGCGGATGCTCAAGGCCGGCGATGTGTCGAAAATCGTCGTAGTCAATAAGGAATTCGCCGAGATCCATATCAAGGACGACAAGGTCTATGGCGATACGGCCTACGCCAAGTTGCGGAGTAAAGACGGATTTTCGAACCGGAAATACTATGTCTATAAGTTCCTGTCGCTGGAGGATTTCGCCGAAGACGTGAAACGCGCGCAACTGGAAGCGCGGGCGCAGGATACCGTAGGGCTTTCGGCCTCGGCGCGCCAGGCGGTCTGGAACCAGCCGCTCGTGGAGCCCGTGCCGGAAAACCGCAAGAACTTTTGGGAGGATAGTCTGGGATCGATTATCTGGATAGGGTTCATGATACTCATGACCGTCATGATATTCCGGATGTTCTCGCGCGGCAACCCCATGGGCGGTGCGGGCGGCGTCTTCAGTTTCGGCAAGTCCAAGGCGCAGCTCTACGACAGCAAGAACACGACGGTCAACGTGACGTTCGACGATGTGGCCGGTTTGGAAGAGGCCAAGGTGGAAGTCAAGGAAATCGTGGATTTCCTGAAGAATCCGGAACGCTATACCAAGTTGGGCGGCAAGATACCCAAGGGCGCGTTGCTCGTGGGGCCTCCGGGAACGGGTAAGACGTTGTTGGCCAAGGCGGTGGCCGGGGAAGCTAAGGTGCCGTTCTTTTCCATATCGGGTTCTGACTTCGTGGAGATGTTCGTCGGCGTGGGGGCCTCCCGCGTGCGGGATTTGTTCCAGACGGCCAAGGAAAAGGCGCCGAGCATCATCTTCATCGACGAGATAGACGCCATCGGTCGGGCGCGGGGCAAGAACGCCTATACGGGCTCCAACGACGAGCGCGAGAATACGTTGAACCAGTTGCTGACCGAGATGGACGGCTTCGGCACGAACAGCGGCGTCATCATCCTGGCGGCGACGAACCGGGCGGATATCCTCGACCGCGCCCTGATGCGCGCCGGCCGCTTCGACCGTCAGATTCATGTGGAACTGCCGGAACTGGAGGAACGCAAGGCCATCTTCAAAGTGCATCTCAAGTCGGTGAAGACCGATGAAAGCGTGGATATCGATTTCTTGGCCAAACAGACGCCGGGCTTTTCGGGCGCGGATATCGCCAATGTCTGCAACGAAGCGGCCCTGATTGCCGCGCGTAAGGACAAGGCGGCCGTACAGAAGCAGGACTTTTTGGACGCCATCGACCGCATTGTGGGCGGTTTGGAACGGCGCAGCAAGATTATATCGAAGGAAGAGAAGCGGGTCATCGCCTATCACGAGGCGGGCCATGCCGCGGTAAGCTGGATGTCGCGTTACGCCAATCCGTTGGTCAAGGTGACGATCGTGCCGCGCGGCAAGTCGCTCGGGGCGGCCTGGTACCTGCCCGAAGAACGGCAGATTACGACCGTGGAGCAGATGCGCGACGAAATGATGGCCACGTTGGGCGGCCGCGCGGCGGAAGAAGTTGTGTTCGGCCGCATCTCGACGGGGGCTTTGAACGATTTGGAGAAGGTGACGCAGCAGGCTTACGCGATGGTGGCCTATTACGGCATGGATCCGGATGTAGGGCCGTTGAGCTATTACGATTCGACCGGCCAGCAGGAGTATATGTTCGGCAAACCGTACAGCGAAAAGACGGCCGAGACGATAGACCGCCGCGTGCGCGGCATGGTGGAGGACGCCTATGCGGAGGCCAAGCGGATTCTGACCGAGCACAAGGATAAACTGGACCGTCTGGCGCAGGTGCTCATCGACAAGGAAGTGATGTTCCGCGATGACGTGGAGGCCATTTTCGGCAAACGTCCGTTCGAGGAAGCGGCGCCGGAAGCCGATGCGGCGTTGACGGCCACCGCACCCGACCCGGCGGAAACGACGGTTTCGATGACGGCTTTATAAAAAACGAGATGGAAGAAGCGACGTCCAAAGAAAAAATCCTGAAGGATATCCGGGAAGCGTTGACCAGCTATCCGATAGAGAACCCTTATCCGACCATCGATTTGGAAGAACCGGTGGCGACGATGGGCAACGACTATCCGGACGCGCTGTTTGCCGAGAACTTCGTGCGTCGCGGCGGCAAACTGATTTATTGCGAGAACGTGGAGACAGCCGTGCAGAGCCTGCAACTCTTAGGGATGCAGGAGGACTGGAGCGGTCAGATTTTTTGCGGGGAGGATGCCGTGGCGCAGTTGTTGGATGCCGCGGGCTTGGCTTATAGCCGTCGGCCGACGGACGGGGCCGTCAAGCGCATCGGCTGTTGCAGTTGCCTGTCGCTGTTCGCGCAGACGGGCAGCGTGTTGTTCGATGCGGCGACGGTGGGGCGGCGGCTGTATGCGGGCGCCGACCTCATCATCTTCTTCGCCACGATGGACCAAATCGTGCAGGACGAACGGGAAGCCTTCAGGGAAATGAAGGAAGTGCCGTTGCGCTCTTCTTCGACCACGGTTTGGACCGGGCTGTCCAAGTTGACGGATATAGACGGGGAATCGCGGCCGGGCTTCGGGCCGGGGCGGGTGATTCTGTTTTTGATAGACCGTGCGGAGGTGTATGTCCGTTCGGAAGAAGCGAAGGAGGCGCCGGTGGAAGGATGAGTGCGAAATTTCAGAAAATAGGCAACCGCAGTCTGATTGGGCTGGGCGTCGTTTTGGCCGTGGGCTTGAGCATCGAACTCGGGGCATGGACCGTGTTCGGGCTGTTCGGCTTGGTGGCGGCCATCGGCTTGTATGAAATCCGTCAATTGTTTGCCGGAAGCGGCCGGGGTGTGAAAGCCTGGTTGGTTTATGGTGCGGGCGGCGCGCTCTATGCAGGCGGCGGCTTGGCGCTGTCGGGCTTTCCGACGGTGTGGACGATAGCGATAGCCGTGGCGGTCGGCCTATTGGGGCTGGCGCTCGGCATGGTGCAGGAAAGGCAAAACCGTGAGCCGGTGTCGATAACGGCTGCCGGTTTGGGCTGGTCGCTGTGGGCGGCCGTCTATGTGGCCTTGCCTTTGGCCTTGCTCGTGTGGCTGCGGCGCGCGGACTTGCTGTGGCCCTTATTCATTATTGTATGGGCCAACGATGTGTTCGCCTACGTGGTGGGCAGTTCGTTCCGCGAGGAGAAACGGCATAAGCTGGCGCCGCGCATATCGCCGGCCAAGAGTTGGGAAGGCGCGTGCGGCGGTTTCTGCGCGGCGATTGTCGCGGGCGTGGTGTGGGCGCTCTGCAACAATTTGTCGGTATCGCTTTTGACGGCCTTCGCCGCGGTGGTGGCCGTGGTCGGCGTTTTGGGCGATTTGCTCGAGTCGCATTACAAACGTCAGGCCGGTATCAAGGATTCCGGCACGCTGTTGGGTGGCCACGGCGGCATATTGGATCGTTTCGACAGCATACTGTTGGCCGCGCCGGCCGCCGTGCTGTTACAAATTATATGTTTATGAAAATACACAGGGAAGGACGCGGCATCATCATATGGACGGGGGTGACGTTCGTGGCGATAGGATTGTCCATCAATATATTCTGTGATACGCGCTGGTGCATCGCCCTCGGCTGGACGCTGTGTTTCCTGCTGTGGGGGCTCATCGTGTGTTTCTTCCGGATGCCGAACCGGGAATACCCGGAACATACCGACCGCTGTGTCGTGGCGCCGGCCGACGGCGTGGTCGTGGACATCGCCAAGGTCAAGGACCCCGAATATTTCGACGACGAACGCATCCGGATTTCCGTCTTCATGTCGCCGGCCAACGTGCACGTGAACCGTTATCCGATAGGCGGAGAAGTCGTTTACCGCAAGTATCATCCGGGCCGTTACCTCGTGGCCTGGCATCCCAAGTCCTCCACGTTGAACGAACGCAATACGGTGGTGTTGCGCACGGCATCCGGCGCGGAAATCCTCGTGCGGCAGATTGCCGGCGCCCTGGCGCGCCGTATCGTTTCCTACGCCAAGGTGGGCGAGCAGGTGTTGCGCGGTCAGGAGTTGGGCTTCATCAAATTCGGCTCGCGCGTCGATATCTTCCTGCCGCTGACCGCCGAAATCAAGGTGGAGATGGAGGAACACGTACGGAGCGGCATCAGCCTGTTGGCGGAATTGGCTTAAAGGGGCCGATTTGGATTTTAAAGAAAAAAAATCTACTTTTGCACCGATTTAGCGTTCGGGATGTAGCTCAGTCCGGTAGAGTACGCGTCTGGGGGGCGTGTGGTCGCAAGTTCGAATCTTGTCATCCCGACAGAATCAGAGCACTTACCCTAAAAAGTAAGTGCTCTATTTGTTTTAGGCTGAATTAACGAGTACAAACCAAAATATTTAACCGTCATGTCAAAGACCGTAAAGATCCTGACGATTAATCCGGGATCGACTTCCACCAAAATCGCGCTTTTCGAGGGCGAGAACAATGTCTTTCAGAAAAACCTCAAGCACTCCTCCGAGGAGTTGGCGCCGTTCGAGAAAATCGCCGACCAGTTCGAGTTCCGCAAGAATGTGATTCTGAAAGTGCTGAAAGAAGAGGGCATTGGCATAGACGACATCAGCTATATCGTGGGCCGCGGCGGTTTGGTCAAGCCGATCGCTTCCGGCATCTATGAGGTGAACGACGCCTTGCTGGCCGATTTGCGCAAGGGCGTTCAGGGTGAACACGCGAGCAACCTGGGCGGTTTGATAGCGGCCGACTTGGCGGCGCAAATCGGGGCGAAAGCCTATATCGCCGACCCGGTGGTCGTGGATGAGTTGCAGGAAGTGGCGCGTATTTCGGGCCATCCGGCTTTCGAACGGATTTCGATTTTCCACGCTTTGAACCAAAAGGCCATCGCGCGGACATATGCCAAGGAAAACGGCAAGAAATACGAGGATTTGAACCTGATCGTGGCCCACTTGGGCGGCGGCATCAGCGTGGCGGCGCACTGCAAGGGCAAGGCCATCGACGTGAACAACGCGCTGGACGGCGACGGGCCTTTCTCGCCCGAACGTTCCGGCGGCTTGCCCGTGGGCTCGCTCATCAAGGCTTGCTTCAGCGGCCAATACACGTTGGCGCAGCTCAAGAAGATGATTTGCGGTCAGGGCGGTTACGTAGGCTATCTGAATACGAACGATGCCTACGATGTGGAAGTGAAAGCCAAGGACGGCGACGCCAAAGCCGCGATGATCCAGGAAGCCATGGTCTATCAGGTGGCCAAGGAAATCGGCGCGATGGCGACGGTGTTGAAAGGCAAGGTGGACGCCATTTTGGTGACGGGCGGTATCGCTTACGGCAAACCGTTCGTGGAATCGTTGAAAGAGAAGGTGTCGTTCCTTGCGCCCGTGGCCGTTTATCCGGGCGAAGACGAAATGAAGGCCTTGGCCATGAACGCCTTGATGCTGCATCAGGGCGAACTGACCGCCAAAGTGTATTGCTAACGCATTAAAACCATCAGGCTATGATCAATCCGGCATTATTCAAACCGAAATCCATCGTCGTCGTCGGGGCGTCCAACGATATTTCCAAACCGGGCGGCCGTGTGCTGAAACACATTCTGGACGGCAAGTTCAGCGGGCAGGTATATACGGTCAACCCGAAAGAAGACGAGATACAGGGTATCCACTGCTATCATAACGTATCGGAATTGCCGGAAGTGGATTTGGCCGTCATCGCCATCGCGGCCAAATATGCGCCGGATGCCGTGGAAGTGCTCACGAAGCAAAAAAACACGCGCGCCATCATCATTATCTCGGCCGGTTTCGGCGAGGAAAGCCATGAAGGCAAGGTGCTGGAAGATAAAATCGTGGGTTATTGCAACGAGGTGGGCGCGGCCTTGATAGGCCCCAACTGCACGGGGATTCTGACGCCTTACCACCGTAGCATCTTTTCCGGCCCTATGCCGGAGTTGGACCCGCAGGGTTGCGACTTCATCACGGGCAGCGGCGCGACGGGCGTTTTCATCCTCGAAGCCTCCATCCCGGCCGGCTTGCGTTTCGCCAACGTATTCACCGTGGGTAATTCGGCGCAGTTGGGCGTTGAGGAGATTTTGGAGCATTTGGACGAGACGTTCGATCCCGCGACGAGTTCGCGTGTCAAACTGCTGTATATAGAAAATATCCGCAACCCGCAAAAGTTGCTCAAACACGCCCAGTCGCTTATTAAAAAAGGCTGTAAGATAGCCGCCGTCAAGGCCGGTTCTTCCGAAGCCGGTTCGCGGGCGGCCTCTTCGCATACGGGCGCGTTGGCCTCGTCGGACGTGGCCGTGGACGCCCTGTTCCGCAAGGCCGGTATCGTGCGTTGCTACGGCCGTCAGGACTTGATGACGGTGGCTTCCATTTTCCAACATCCGGAATTGAAAGGCAAGAACATCGCGATTATCACGCACGCCGGCGGTCCGGCCGTCATGCTGACCGACGCCTTGTCGAAAGCCGGACTGAACGTGCCTAAAATCGACCCGGTCAAGGCGCAGCCGTTGAAGGAACAGCTGTTCCCCGGTTCCTCCGTCGCCAACCCGATTGACTTTTTGGCCACGGGCACGGCCGAACATCTCGGCAAGATTATTGACGCCTGCGACAACGATTTCGATGAGGTGGACGCGATGGCCGTCATCTTCGGTACGCCGGGCCTAGTGCGCATCTTCGACGTTTACCGTCTGTTGGATGAAAAGATGAAACATGCCAAGAAACCGATTTACCCGATTCTGCCGGCCGTGGTGACGGCCCGCGAGGAGTTGGAGGAATTCTTGGGCAAGAACCGTATCAATTTCCAGGATGAGGTCGTTTTCGGTTCGGCTTTGGGCCGCGTGTTCCATACGCCGGCGCCCGATACCGACACGGTCAGCCTCGAAGGCGTCGATCAGGCGGCCATCCGCAAGGTGATAGAAAACAATCCGGACGGCTATCTGGCGCCCGACCAAATTCAAATCCTGCTGGATGCGTGCGGCGTGCCGCGTGCCGGTGAAGCCGTGGTCGATACGGCGGATGCGGCGGTGGCGGCGGCCGGAAAACTCGGCTATCCGCTCGTGATGAAGGTCGTGGGCCCCGTGCATAAGTCGGATGTGGGCGGCGTTGTGCTCAACGTCAAGGATGCCGCCACCGTGAAGGCCGAATTCGAGCGCATGATTAAAATCAAGGACACGACGGCCATTCTGATGCAACCGATGCTTTCGGGTATGGAAATCTTTGCCGGCGTCAAGTATGAACCCAAGTTCGGCCACATGATCCTGTGCGGTTTGGGCGGTATCTTCATCGAAGTGCTCAAAGACGTACAGACCGGCTTGGCGCCCGTGACGGCCAAGGCGGCCAAGGGCATGATAGAACGTCTGAAAGGGTATAAGATGTTGCAGGGCGTGCGCGGGCAGGAAGGCGTCAACATCGAGGCGTTCGCCAAGGTCGTGGAATCGCTTTCCAAACTCGTGGCCGTGGCGCCCGAAATACAGGAAATGGACATCAACCCGCTCTTGGGCAACGCCAAACAGGTGGTGGCCGTGGATGCCAGAATCCGAATTCAGAAGTAAATGAAAAAGCAGGATTGGTGGATGATCATAGGGGCATGCCTTGCGCTATGCCCCTTTTTCTTCATAGACGGCGTCAAGGCATTCTATTTCGAAGCCAACGCCAAGATGCCGGTGCTCTCCGGTTTCGTCAAGTTCGCCGTATTATCGACGTTCGGGGAAGTCATCGCGTTGCGTTTGCGCACGGGGCACTATTATGAAAAGGGCTTCGGGCTGTGGCCGCGCATGATTGTATGGGGCTTTCTCGGCGCGTGGATTGTCATGGCCATGCGGATATTCGGCAAGGGCGTGCCCGTGCTGTGCGATACCGTTTTCTGTACCGACGGCGCGGTGGCGGCGGCCATGCAGGGCGGCCTGAGCTGGACCAAGTTCGGCGGGGCGTTCGCCATTTCGTTGATGCAGAACACGGCTTTCGCGCCGGTGTTCATGCTGCTGCACAAGGTCAGCGACACGCATATCCTCGAGCAGGGCGGCCGGCTGAAAGCCTTGGTCACGCCGATACCGTTCAGCCGTATTTTGGCGAACCTGAACTGGGACGTGCAATGGAATTTCGTCTTCAAGAAGACGATTCCGCTGTTCTGGATTCCCGCGCATACGGTTACGTTCCTATTGCCGCCGCAATGGCAGGTTTTGTTCGCCGCCTTGTTGGGTGTCGTTTTGGGCATCCTGTTGGCCATTGCCGCCAATAAGAAGTAGGCGGGGATGCGTTTGCTGTTGATTGATTATCATTGTGTTTGATAAGAGTCAACCGTGCGGCATCCGGAAAAAGAGATAAAAATTTGGGGAGAGATATTGCAGATACGAAAAAAAGTTGTACCTTTGCACTCCCTTTAAGGCTGGCCCGTTCGTCTAGTTGGCCTAGGACGCAAGATTTTCATTCTTGAAATCAGGGGTTCGAATCCCCTACGGGCTACAAAACATAAATGTTGTAAAGAGTAATGGCAAACCACAAATCATCCATAAAGCGGATTCGTTCGACGGAGACCAAGAGAGAGCATAACCGTTATTATGCCAAGACGATGCGTAACGCGTTGAGAGATTTTAGAGCTTTGACGTCGGTTGACGAAGTGAAGGCTAAGACTTCCACGATGGTTTCCATGGTGGATCGTTTGGCTAAGCATCATATCATTCACAAGAACAAGGCTGCGAACCTCAAATCGCAGATCATGATGAAAGCCGCTAAACTGTCCGCGCCCGCTGAAGCCGCGAAATAGTTATTCGATTTAGAGTTTTTTGTTTTCATAATGATTTTTGGGGCTCTATCCAGCAATGGGTAGAGCTTTTTTTGTATCTTTACATTCGGAAGCCGGTGGCTTGAATGGATAAGCAATAATAAAAACACAATGAAACGATTTCTTTTAATCTCAGTATTAACGGTTTTAACCTTTCATGTTATGGCACAGCAAAAGATAGTACAGACGGCCGGCCGCGACCAATTGGGCGCCTTCGCCCCGAAGTTCGCGGAACTGAACGACGATGTCCTTTTCGGCGAGGTGTGGAGCCGCACCGACAAACTTGGCTTGCGGGACCGCAGTTTGGTGACGGTGACGTCGCTCATCAGCCAGGGCATCACGGACAATTCGTTGATATATCATTTGCAATCGGCCAAGAACAACGGGATTACGCGTACCGAAATCGCCGAAATCATCACCCACATTGGTTTTTATGCCGGATGGCCGAAAGCCTGGGCGGCGTTCCGTTTGGCCAAGGACGTTTGGGCCGGGGACGAACAGGGAGCGGATGCCAAAGCGGCCTTCCAGCGCGAGATGATTTTCCCGATAGGCGAACCGAATGCGGCCTATGCCCGCTATTTCATCGGCAACAGTTACCTGGCGGTGATTTCCGCGGAGCAGGTTTCGATTGCCAACGTGACGTTCGAACCGCGTTGCCGTAACAACTGGCATATCCACAAAGCCACGTCGGGGGGCGGACAGATGTTGATAGGCGTGGCCGGCCGCGGCTGGTATCAGGAAGAGGGCAAACCGGCGGTGGAAATCCTGCCGGGGACGGTCATCCATATTCCCGCCAACGTGAAGCATTGGCACGGGGCGGCCGCCGACAGCTGGTTCGCGCACCTCGCCTTTGAAATTCCCGGCGAGGAGGCTTCGAACGAATGGCTGGAGCCGGTCAGCGACGAGGAATACGACAAACTTTAGCGGTATGAATACGTTCGGGCGATATTTGCGGTTTACGTCTTTCGGCGAGTCGCACGGCGCGGCGATAGGCGGGGTGCTGGACGGTATGCCGGGTGGCGTGCCCGTCGATACGGCTTTCGTGCAGACGGTCATGGCGCGTCGGCGGCCGGGCAATCCGGACATGGCCGGTACGAGCGCGCGGCGCGAGGCCGATGAAGTGCGTTTCCTTTCCGGTATATACGAAGGAAAGACGTTGGGCACGCCCATCGCGTTCCTGATAGAGAATACCGATGCGCGGAGCGCGGACTATGCCGCCTTGGCGGACGTTTACCGTCCGTCGCACGCCGACGATACGTATGAGGCGAAATACGGCTGTCGCGATGCGCGCGGCGGCGGGCGGGCTTCGGCGCGGGAGACGGCCGCGCGCGTGGCGGCCGGTGCGTTGGCGCAGTGTTTCCTCGCGGAGGCCGGTGTGAGCGTATATGCCTATACCGAACGGATAGGCGGGGCCTGTTGCGAAGCCCCTTATACCGCCTACGATTTGACGCGGGTCTATGACAGCCCGCTGTATTGTCCGTCACCGGCCGCCGCGGCCGCCATGCAGGCGGAACTGGCGCGTTGTGCGGCCGAGGGCGACACGGTGGGCGGCTGTGTCTGCGGCCTTATCCGCGGACTGCCCAAAGGCTGCGGCGAACCTATATACGACAAACTGACGGCGCGTCTGGCGGCCGCGATGATGGGCATCAACGCCGCGCGCGGATTTGAAATCGGGGCGGGCTTTGCCGCGGCCACCATGCGCGGCAGCGCGCATAACGACGCTTGGACGGAAATGGACGGCAAGGGCGTGTTGCATACGGCGCAGAACCGTTGCGGCGGCGTGCGCGGCGGCATCAGCACGGGCGAGGACGTTTGGTTCCGCGTGGCGTTCAAGCCGATTGCGACCTTGGGACAGCCGATGACGGTATGGCATAAGCGGGACGGCTTGCGCGAACAGACCGCGGGCGGTCGGCACGACGTATGCTGTGTGCCGCGGGCGGTGCCGGTCGTGGAGGCGATGGCGGCCCTGACGGCGGCCGATATGTGGTTGGCCCGTCGATGAAAATAACCTCCGGCGATGCACGTCTCGTTTGTACATCCGGAATTTCTATGGGGTTGGGCGTTCGTACTCGTGCCCATCCTGCTCCATCTGTTCGATTGGAAACGTTACAAGACGGTCTATTTCCCGCACGTGGCGGCCTTGCAGCAGGCGCAACAGCGGCACAAGCGGCAGCGGCAACTGCGCCGCCGTCTGGTTTTGGCTTGCCGGGTGGCGGCCATCGTCTGTGTCGT